>CAVLBP010000182.1:0-2010 GCA_963661325.1 bacterium | reverse complement strand
TCCCACAAGACATGCAACAATCTCTGTTATCGGGAATGCCCACCAGATCAGGGAGACTCCCATTTGTCCGGTTCTGACAAAAAAGGAAAAAATGCCTGCCAGCGGTAATATGATCACAAGTTGTCTGAGCAGTGAGATCACGAGCGATTCTATACCGCCGTCCAACGCCTGATAAATTCCCTGATATGCCACATTGATTCCGGCAAAAACAAAACTGATGGAAATAATTCTCATTGCCCCGATAAAATATTCTCTGGACTGTCCTGCATTAAATAAAGTTGCAAAAGCACCCGGGAAAATCTCGGTAATCGCTACACCCACGATCATAAGCGCGATCGTATAGATCAGTCCGTATTTTATTCCGTCCTGAATTCTCTTTTTGTTACGCATTCCATATGCAAAAGCGATGATCGGTGTGATCGCATCCCTTAGTCCAAAGGCAAGAAATAATACAAACTGCTGTACTTTATAGAATAATCCATACGCGGTCTGTGCTGAAGGACTGAATTTTAAGATCAAATTCATGACATAAACCATGATAGACATAAGCGCCTGTGCAATAATTGCCGGAAGTCCGATGGCATAGATTTCTCCAATAATTCTGCCATCCGGTTTCATATATTTTACACCGTGCTCAAATTCCTTATTTAACTTTATATGGAATACAAACAAGAGTACCGCAGATGCCACCTGTCCAATTACCGTTGCATAGGCTGCACCTTCAACGCCCATTTCCGGAACCGGTCCGATACCATAGATCATGATTGGGTCAAGGATAATATTTACCACTGCCCCCACAACCTGACCGATCGTAGAATACAGGGAACGTCCTGTCGCCTGTAAGAGTTTTTCAAATAGTGAAAAGAAGATAATTCCAAATGAGATCACACAGCATATTCTTAAATAATTTGTTCCCATTGAAATTACTTCCGGATCGACTGTCTGTGACGAAATGTATGCTCTCACTCCGAAAATTCCAAACAATAGACATAGCATATAAATGATCACTCCCAGAAACAAACTGTTTCCTGCTACTTTTGCAGCCTTTTTATCATTTCCCTGCCCCAGCGTTCTGGCAAGAAGTGCATTTGTTCCCACACCGGTTCCAATTCCGATAGCAACCATGAGCATCTGAACCGGAAATACCAGTGTCAGCGCATTAAGTGCCGACTCACTTCCTGTTCTCATGTTTCCAACAAAGGCACTGTCCACAATGTTGTAAACTGCCTGCAATGCCATGGACAAGATCATGGGTATTCCCATCTGCACCATGAGTTTATTTACCGGCATCTCCTTCATTCTTCTATTTTCTGTCATCTTAACTTAATCCTCCTTTTTCTATGCAGAGACGAAATACGCTCTGATTAGCGATCGTCAAATACACCGCATAAATGCGTGTATTTTTCTCGTCGCCATAACAAAAAAACGAGCAGCAAAACTGGATTTACGCTAGTTTGCTACTCGTTCGGAAGTTATTATATTTTTATTTTTGAGAAAAGTCAAACAAAAATTTCCTTGCATTTTTTCTCTGCTGTGCATTTGCACCACTTGCTTTTGTCGCATGTTACCGCATTAACTGCACAATGCCTGAATATGCCCAGATTGATCTAAGTGCTTCCGTCGAAAATCTCTTACTGGAAGCAGATTCTCTCGGACTAGGTGCTGTCTGGCTTGGCATTGCTCCTATAGAAGAACGGATGGAGACTGTCCGTACAGTATTGAATATACCTGACAATTTGGGCGCTTTCGCCATTATTCCGTGCGGCTATCCAGAAACGGTTCATACGCAGCAGGATCGTTTTGACAAACAGCGGATACATTATGTTTTATAATGACATTCCAGTTCTCCTTTTGTAGCAAAACATAGCACCTTAACCTTTTGGCTAAAGTGCTATGTAAATTGCGCGTAATCTGACAAACTGGAATTTTCAAGTACCGTGATACATTTTATATATTGTCACGCGTCGAATTATAGTTCCCACCTACGGCAGCTTTACCGCAGATTAAATT
>CAVLBP010000181.1:0-2145 GCA_963661325.1 bacterium | reverse complement strand
CCAGTTGATCGATCAGATGGATCCAATCCGCATCCTCTTTCGGCATAGAAGAAAAGCCTCTGTAATGGAAGGTGGTCTGTCCGGTGCTGGCGTATGCCTCCGGCATAAAGCCCAGTTCCACAAAAGGTTTCATGCCAATATCCAGCAAAAAGTCAAAGATCCGGTCAATATTAAAGAAAGAGATCTGCGCCTCTCCCATGCCCGGCATCAACGGCGGGATCACCACGCTCATATCATCATCCAAAAGTCCGTGAAAACGCAGATACTGAAATCCGATATCCTGATGTGCCTTTTTGATCTGTTCCTGCACATCTGCCCGCAGGATCGTGGCAGCATGGCAAGAGCCTACACTCAGTTCCCAGTAATGGGGAAAATCTCTCCCCTCTTCTTCCAAATTGATACTATATGAAATTGCCATTATCTTACCTCCTAATTTTGTTCAGCATTTCTTCTCTTTTCCAAGTCTGCATGGATCTGTGGCTGGATCTTGTCAAGATCATACAGATGTAAGAGGATCAACTGGATCAAGCAGAATACTGCCGGAACCACAGAGAACAGCATAATGATCATGGTATTGGCAGAATCCGGCTGTACCGTCAGTGCTCCGTCATATCCGGAAAGTCCCATCAAAAGTCCGATCAGTCCAACACCGACAGCGGTTCCGATCTTTGCCGTAACACTCTGTGCACAGGCGATGGTTCCCTCATTTCTCTGTCCTGTTTTCCACTCGCCGTAGTCAATACAATCAATGACAAAAGTGCCTGCAAAACTGAACATGGTATAAAATCCCATCATGGCAAGGATATTGGATCCAAACAAGAGTCCCATATTGGTCGGTGCAAAAAAGGTGACGTATCCCAGCAAGGCTGCAAATACAGATGTTGCGATCGTTCTGGTTGGCCAGAAGATCAAGGTCTTTTTCGATATTTTCTTCTTACTCATATGTAAAACCCTCCATATATTTTGTATCTTTATTTTACAAAAGTCCGCTCTCGTTGTATTATAAATTTATTATATTTATTATTCATTTTTTATGTTGTAAGGAGTTTGATATGATAGATACCGACATATTACAAAAATTTGCGACAGCGATCGAAATTCCGATCGAACTGCATACAGGGGACGGTTCTCAACTATTTTTTCACTCACAGACCTTTTTGCCTAATATCGCCCACTTGCTCATGGAGCCATACATCGGTGGCAAATATCCCCAGTGCTATCTGATCTCCCCGGACTATATCATGGCAGGCTATCTTGCCATTTCAAAGGACAGTTATCTCGTCCTAGGACCCGCCAGCCCGACCGAATTATGGGAAGGTCCTGCCAGACGCACCCTGCAATCCCTGGGTCTGCCTGCGGAGCGTTCGCAGGAATTGCAACGATTTTTCAACTATATCCCACAGATATCCTCCACAAAGTTTATGGATATCATGGCATTTTTACAGGAACTGCTCTGCCCTCATATGACTGACGATCTGATCCATGTGACCTATCAGGTAAAGCACGATACCGTCAGTGCCAATTATCCGGTCAATGCAGAAAAAAGCGATAATTTAGACAGTGAGATCGTAATACGTCAGATGGTAAAAGCCGGCGATTATAAAAAGTTGCAGGCATATTATGACGACCTTTTGACCGAGGACTCCGCAAGACTTCCTCACGTCGCCTCTACCAACCTGCGGTCAGCAAAAAACATCACGATCGGTTCCATTGCCATCACCACACGCCTGGCGATCGAAGCCGGTCTTTCCTATCATACTGCGATCACCTTATCCGACTACTATATCGCCCAGGTAGAACGCTGTGATCTCTTTGCGGCCACCCTGGAATTAAACCGCGCCATGATCTTAGACTTTACCAAACGGATCTCCTATGTCAAGCACCCGCCTTTTGAAAATGCAGTCATCGAGGAAGTCTATCATTATATACAGGACCATCTGGATCAAAAGATCAGTGTGCAGGATATCGCCGATCATCTGGGCTACAATGCCTCCTATTTCTCCGATTATTTCCATAAGCACACCGGAAAGACCTTGTCCCGCTATATCAATGAATTAAAGATACAATCCGCCAAATATGAACTGCGCGAGACGGACAAAAGTCTGGGTGAGATTGCAGGCGGACTGGCTTTCAGTTCCCAACAGC
>CAVLBP010000180.1:1297-2154 GCA_963661325.1 bacterium | reverse complement strand
GCACAGGAATGGGATACGCCGGACTCCTTTAAAACATATTTAAAGCAAACCGAGGGAGACGAGCGCGTGGAACATTTGAAACGAGACGAGACTTTTGAAATAGACGGCTTGCATTTCGAAATCTTTAACGCATATGATTCCTTGGTATATGATACGTGTCAGGGAGATATCCCAAATGATTGCTCGCTTGTATTTAAAGTATCAGGCAATAAGGACAGCATTTTGTTCTGCAATGATTGCCACTCAGCAGAAATGGCAGATATGCTGATTGAGCGATATGGCGAAAAACTTCAGGCAGAATATGTGCAGCCGGGGCACCACGGAAATAATTCTTTCCCAACATCGTTTTATGATGTTGTGGATCCATCAACGGTTATTTTTAATGCGCCGGAGTGGTTGATGACAGGTGAAAACTATACGGCAAAAGATCTAAAGGAATATTTTGAACAAAAAAATGTCAAAGTGTATGATTATACATCTGCAAGTTTGATGTTTCGGTTTGAATAGGTAAAATGAGGCAGTTATTAGAAAAAATAAGACATAGTCAGTTTTATAAGGAGCATTTGAAGCAGTTGCCGGTGACTCAGGCGCTGCTTAAAGTGCGTGATAAAGGGAAAAATGCCATTGAACATTTACAGGAAAAAGCAGATCCTTCCAGAAAAAGGGAGAATCTGCTTGTCTTGTTACAGGAACAGATCTGGCCGTGGGAAGAGGGAGTGTCAGCGCCAGAAAGAGAACTCAAAACTCAGGTAGATGTTATCGTGCCTATTTATAATGGGTACGATTATTTGGAAAAGTTACTCCCGGGGCTGTTGCGGACCAAAATGCAGGCAACCTATATTCTTATCGATGACCAA
>CAVLBP010000180.1:0-1287 GCA_963661325.1 bacterium | reverse complement strand
CAAAGTACGGATGCAAGGATCTGGCCGTTTTTGCAGCAGTTTTCACAGGAAAACCAAGCGGTAGTCTTGTTGCAAAATGAAGAAAATCTTGGCTTTGTTGGAACGGTTAATCGAGGTCTGGAGATAAGTACGCATCATGTGGCATTGGTGAATACAGATACAGAATTGCCGACTGGCTGGTTGGAGCGTCTGATGCTTCCCATTTTAGAAGATGCCAGCGTGGCATCAACAACGCCTTTTACGAACAGTGGAACCATCTTTAGTTTCCCGGAATTTGTTCAGAATAATGCGATCTATGCGGGCATGTGTGAAGACCGGGTGGATGCGGTATTTTCCCATGTCAAGCCGAAATACAGGACTGTACCGACCGGTATGGGATTTTGCATGGGCATGAATCGAAAGGCCCTGAATGAAATCGGCGGTTTGGATCAGAAAACATTTGGCAGAGGTTTTGGAGAGGAAAATGACTGGTGCCTGCGAGCGAGAGCCAAGGGGTATCATGATGTTCAGGTGGAAAACCTATTTGTCTATCATAAGCATGGGGGGAGTTTTGTCAGCGCTGAGAAAGAAAAGTTGATCGCGGATCATATGGATATCCTATATCAGCGTTATCCGATGTATGAATATGATGTGAAAAAATATGTCAAGGAAGATCCACAGTATCGTTTACGCTTGTTGTTACAGTTGCTATTGAAATGCCGGGCAAACAAGACCATTCTTTATGTGATCAATGATTGGGGCGGTGGCTCCGAGCGTTATTTCAAGATGCAGAGAGAAAAACTGATACAAGATGGCCGGGGCGTTTTTTCACTTTGCTATCGGAAACAGAAAGATTATTATGAATTGACCTATACAGATCAGGATATGGTATTGGGTTACTATTTGAATGATCTGGAAGAACTTGGCAAATTAAGTCAATGGATATCATTTGATGAAATTATTGTCAATCAATTAACGCTATATCCTGATTTGGAACAGGCGCTGCTTGCTATTACAGAAGCGAAGGTAAGACATCATGCCAAACTGGTCATGTTGTTTCATGATTATTATGCGCTCTGCCCATCCTATAATCTGACACATAAAAATGGCAGTTTCTGTCAGGATGCAAAGGGAGAGAGTTGCCGGAAGTGCTATGAGCAGTGGAACTTTGCCAAAAATATGGATTGTGTGGATATTAGGCAGTGGCGAGCACGGTGGAAGCGCTTTTTGGACGAGTGTGATGAAGTACGCTGCTTTTCGCAAGACACCTTAAATCGTGTGGGAAATATTTATGGACCGGGATTAGCC
>CAVLBP010000179.1:0-2158 GCA_963661325.1 bacterium | reverse complement strand
GACAAAGAGAATGCCGTCTACGGAAGCATCATTTTCCATGCCGATCAATAACGGTATCATATGTTCATACTTAGTTGTCTTGGCATTGGCAGCCAGAAGCGTGTGTCCTTCGATCTCTCCTATGATCGTCACGATGCCGATCCTGTATCCTTTTTCTGTTGTAATGACTTCCTGCCCATATTCCTTTACACTATCCATTTTTCTCTTCCTTTTTCTTTTTAGTGTGCATCAAAGAATATGAAAAAATACAGTCGTCGCCATAACAAAAAAGCGCCAGTTCCTAAGAACTGACGCATCTTTTTATATCTATTATGACTCACCCATCAGATAGGAGTAAAGTCCCTCATAATTGGATTTGGAGTTTTTCCATGAATAATCTTTTTGCATGCCACGGTCAACCATCTTATTCCACTCTGCCTTCTTTTCAAAGAATACATATTTGGAATAATTGACGGTATTTAAAAGTTCATCCCCATTATAATTGGCAAAGGAGAAACCATCACCGGTATGTTCGTATTCATTGTAAGGGATGACCGTATCCTTTAAGCCGCCTGTCTCTCGCACGATCGGCACCGTTCCATAGCGGAAAGAGATCAACTGGGTCAGACCACACGGTTCAAAGCGTGACGGCATCAAAAAGGCATCTGCCGCTGCGTATAACTTGTGAGCCAGATCCTCGGAATAACAGATATTTGCTGAAATCCGATCCGGGTATTTCCAGGCAAAGTGACGGAACATATTCTCGTACTGGGATTCCCCTGTACCGATCACGACCAGTTGCGTATTATCATCCACCAGACGCTCGATGCAGTAATTGACCAGATCCAGTCCCTTTTGGTCTGTCAGGCGGGAGATCAATCCAATCATATACTTTTTCTTGTCTACAACAAGTCCAAGCATTTCCTGTAACTTCTCCTTGTTGACCTTTTTGTTGGTCCTGAAATTGGAAGCACTGTAATTTTTAAAGATCAGATCATCTTTTGCCGGGTCATACATAGCATAATCAATACCATTGACAATACCGCGCATATCAAAATGTCTGGCAGAAAGAAGTCCGTCTAAGCCCTCCCCATAATAAGGAGTCTGGATCTCCCCTGCATAGGTATCACTGACAGTCGTAATATAATCTGCATAGACCAGACCGCCCTTTAACATATTAGCGCCTTTTTTGAACTCCAATTTGTCCGGTGTAAAGAGATCCATCGGCAGGCCTGAGATTCCCTGAATGGTCTCAATATCCCAGACACCCTGGAACTTGAGGTTATGTATGGTCATGACGGATTTCATGCCCCAGAAGAAAGGATTTCCGGCGAATTCCGTCTTTAAATAGACAGGGATCAATCCTGTCTGCCAGTCGTGGCAGTGGATGATATCCGGCTGGAAATCGATCAGTGGTAACATGGAAAGCACTGCCTTGTCAAAGAAAATAAATTTCTCGATATCGTAGCGCGCATCCCCATAAGGATAAAAGCACTCAAAATACTCCAGATTATCGATAAAATAGTATGTGATCCCCTGATATTCATACTGCATGACGCCTACATAGCGTTCGCCGATATAGGATCCCATCCCCATCTGGAAATGGCACACATACTGGAAGGAATCTCGGTATTGTGGTGGAATGCAGGTATAGTCCGGCAGAACCACACGGATATCCCATTCTGATCTGTCAAATTCTTTTGGCAAGGCTCCTACCACATCCGCCAATCCCCCGGTCTTGACAAATGGCACACACTCGCTTGCCGCAAAAAGTACTTTCTTCATAGTAACCCCTCCTAATGAATCAAAATACTACTCGTCCCAGTTATGATATACTTCCTGAACGTCGTCATCCTCATCCAGTAAAGATAAGATCTTGTTGATATTGTAAAGATCCTGCTCATCGGTAAGTTCTACATAGGTCTGCGGGATCATGGTCACCTGGGCATCTGCCATAGCGATCTTCTCCTGCTCCAATGCCTCACGGACAACAGAGAAATCATCCGGATCTGTCAACACGATGAAAGAATCTTCTTCCTCTGTGAAATCCTCTGCACCTGCATCCAGTGCCATCATCATGAGGTCGTCTGCATCCAGATCACATTCTTCCTTATCAATGATGATCTGTCCCTTTTTATCGAACATAAAGGATACACAGCCCTGTGTTCCAAGACTGCCC
>CAVLBP010000178.1:0-2180 GCA_963661325.1 bacterium | reverse complement strand
GTCTACTGTCTGCCGGCTTACCTCTGTCACTGCCGTATCGCGCATTGCAAGCAGGGCTAATAAGACCACTGCATAATAACTGATGATGGAAAAGATCCAGCGACCATAATCCACTTTTAGTATCATATCCGGTAAAATCGTCAGGGCACCGGCAAACACGATGACATACTTCAACTTGTCAAGTTTTGTCTTTGCCAGCCCTAACAGATCCCGTGCAAAACCTATAGCGATCAGGATATATGGTAACATAAACAGGCAGTATAATGGAAATTCTACAAAATTCTGCTTGTGATACTCCCACTCCTTGGCCGATAAGTCTACACCAAGAATTTCATGATCCACAACTTCGATATGATAGTCCGCATCCGGTCCCATACTGCATGCCGTATCGATCAACTGATCCGCAAATTTTTCTCCATCAATATGTGAAAATCCCTCAAACCAGATAAATAAAGCAGACACCGTAAGCATGGTCGCCAAGAACATCCCCAGATATTTCCGGCTGGTCTTATTCGAAAAGATAACCTTGATATCTTCCTGTCCCTTGACCGCATCCAGTGTTTTATATAATTGCACCGCCAGCACCATTCCCATATACATGAAAACATGTCCCTGATGGAACATCACGCCAATGGCAGAGAGCGGAACCGCCAGCCATTCTGCCTTTCCATAGACCATGAGAAGTACGGACAACATACTGCACATGAGACAATACATGTCCAATCTTCCCAGATTATACTCACTGGAGAACATAGGGATCGCTGCAATAAAATATAAGATGATAAAATACTGGACACTCTGTTTTACCTTTTCGTCGCTCATTTTCAGACACTTCATACAAAAGACAAAAAGTAGCACTACAAAGACCAGAAAACATCCTTCAAAAAAGAGCATTGCCCAGCCAAAAGTGTATAAATTCCAAGGTAGACTCCGGTTTAAAACGCCGTAAATCGTCCCCAGTAGCCCACGGGAAATAAAGCCATACCCATAATGAAAAGCAAGCATGGTCGTATTGATATTGCTTGTCGTTCCCGCAAAATTATTCCAGAATAGTACAAAGGTAAAGAGGATCATTGCCCATGTAAATTTATTTTCTTTTATCTTCATCTATTTTGATCTCCTCTTATAAAGAATCCAGTCTCCGACGTATGGTATTTTTCCGATCAGACGGACCAGTCCCCAGGCAATTCCCCAAACTAACAGATAGGTAAGGATCATTTTCAAGTAAAGATTGCTATTCCACTGACTAAGCCATGGCATCATCAAAAGAGCGATCATATTGTGTGTCAGATAAATACCAAAGAATCCTGTGACAGACGCTCTACAAAGGAATTTTTCTTTTTCGCCAAAAGCATTGCTAAGCCAAATAGCGCCAGACTTAGTAAGAATACCCCTGCATTGTCATACCAAAGATTCACGGCTTGTCCCTTTCTGTGCTGGAGCCATAAAAATCCCTCACATCCAGCCAAAGCAAAAATGCCTATCAGACTGTATATGATGCATGCGGCTTTTTTGTGTTCTGCCAACGCTGTATGCCACTTCTTGTATGCTCCACCAATCAGCATATACAGGGCATAGGTTACATGTTGTGCCATACTATCCCAGGCAAGACTCTGTAGTAACAATACGATTACCCATAGCAAAAGGATGGTCATGAGACATCCTCTGTCGGAAAATTTTTTCCAAACCAGTGCAAAGATAGGCAATAACAAATATAAGCCCAATATAACCGGCAGATACCAGGCATGCGACAAAGCCGGTTCCTTGAGGAATAACATACGCAGGACAAGATCTTTTCCCACAAATGGATTTCCCTGTACCAAGACCGAAAATACTTCATATATGATAAACCAGATCTCCGTCAGCAGGAAAAGATGCAGCCATTTATGTAAATAGAAACTTTTCCATTTACCATGACTATAGTCGCGGTCTAGGAGCAGATATCCTGTGATCATAAGAAAGAGTGGCACACCACATCTGCCAAAGATCAGCAAAGTGTATAGGATGATCTGTCTTGCCCCGGACATCTCCTGATACCCCAGCCAGAACAGGCAGTTGACATCGATCACATGACACATGATAACCATCAGGATCGCCAAGGCGCGAATATCATCAATAAATATAATTCTTTTCTGTTTCATTTTTATCTTTCATCCATCATTACTCACATTTATGAAACC
>CAVLBP010000177.1:0-2245 GCA_963661325.1 bacterium | reverse complement strand
TGCCCTGTCTTTTGATGCATGGCAACCCATTTCTGATTCTTCAGCGTTGCACACAGCATAAAGCTGGAAACGTGGTACTCCGGATCAGGCAGTCCGGCATCCTCCATCTCACGGTACATACGGTCAACACCCTCGCCGAATTCCTTTACATATTCATAGACATTTACGATTATGAAATGAGAAGAGTTATTCCAAATGATTATAAATTGTTTCAGGTTGCTGATTTGATATGTACATTGGAACTACTGGAACAGAAAATACAAGATAGAGATTTGTCCAGATCTGAACAATTATTATTTCATAATAAGCGAGACTTGAAAAAAGATTTCTTGAAGGGGATTCATAAAAAGGAGTTTAAATCATAGATTTGTGGCAAAGAGTGTTGATGAGTGTGGAAAATAAATTATAGTTAGAAAATAGGGATTATAATAACGAAAATACCCTCGGTAGTTGCATTTACCGAGGGTATTACAATTCATGGGACAAGTATTTTATTTCGCATAATGGCTATGATATTTGCCATAGCCAGAAATATATGTTTGTAATTACTTATTGGTCTTGCCGTCATATTGCGTTAGTTTTTGCTTGAGTTCTTGGAGCATGTCCTCTTGAGATTGAACAGTATCCTTTAAATCACTCATCTGCCGATTCAATTCTTCAGCCATATAATGTTCCATATTGCGATCCGTCTCATTTAGGGCATCTGAAAACATACAAATCAACTCCTCTGGATTATTGCGGTAAGCAATCAGATTTTAAGTTATGAGTGCTTTGTGGATGCCAGTTGTGCTTGAAGATCGGCGATGATGGCTGCTTGAGCGCTGAGTTCTTTCTCTTTTTCAGCGAGTGCTTTGTCCTTAGCAGTTAGTTCCGCTTCTTGTTTCTTGATCAGATCATTCCGATATTTTTCCTCGATTATAGCACGTTCCCTGAAGTAGCACATATCGCGGATGGTCTGGTCAGAGTTCATGGTAAGAAGAACCTGTGCACCATCATCCATGTATTCGTTGTTTTTCGTGATCATACGCAATTCCTCCCAAGTGGTCGCCCGGAAAAGGGCAGCCCACCTATCAATACCAAAGCATTTGTCTTCTTCGGTAGCCCTGTCTATCTGTGTCAAGTCTAACACATTTAAAGAAAGTTTTCTACTGTAAGTTTGCTGGGTACGGATGTTTTGCAGTTCATAAGTGGCATAGAATTCCGGGGCATTTTCAAAGAGAGTATAGTCAAGAATGCCGATGTGAATGACAGGTTTGGCATCCAGATAGGCTTGTCCCCGATTGAGTTGATCAAAGGAGCGGCAGAGATAACTGAGCGAACGCTCTGGCCAGTCATGGTTGTTTGATACCTGCATTTCTAAATTGATATAGGTGTTGTCATTTAATAGAAGTGAGATATCTAAGATGAATTCTTTTTCATCATAGACTTTGCCAAGTTCAATGGGATTTTGGATCTCAATGGATTTGACATCGGCTGGATCTATGTGCAGTAGGGCACTGACCAGTCCGGTCAAGGTCTTCTTACTGGTTTGCAAAACGGCTCGGAACATATAGTCATTGCGCAAACCATAGTCGATTTTACCGGTGGCGTTTTTGTAGGAAACAGTACTAACATTTTTCATTCATTTTACCTCGTTCTTTCGTTTACTTGGGCGAGGCGGTAAGAGAAGAATTGCGTGCAAAAACTCCCCATACACTGCATCGCATTACTCATAGGAATAAACTTGGCGATCTGCCAAGATGACGATACCCAGACCGGATATCTGTGATTGCAGTATGACAGATGGTAAGGTAAAATGCAAATAAAAAGAGTATAAATTTTCTAAAGAAAGTATAAACATTGGAGAAGCAGCAGTGAAAGTATTATTGTACGATTGGAATAAAAACACAACTTATGTCAACAAAGAGGATATACATGACGCGTTCCGGCAATTAGGAATAGCGTTTGATACGTTTTTGTTTGATTTTGAACAAGAGAATATAGAGGAACTTGTGTCATTTTTTGCAGAATTATCGGCTGATGCATATGATTTCTGCTTTTCCATCAATTATTTTCCGGAGTTATCGGAGTTGTGTCATATCAAAGGACTAAAATACATTGCATGGGGCTATGATTGCCCTTTTAATGTGCGCAACATAGAAAAGACATTGGGAAATCCCAATAATTATGTATTTTGTTTTGACCGCGTGCAGGCGGAGATCTATCAAAAACAGGGATTTGATACGGTGTATCATTTGCCTTTGGG
>CAVLBP010000176.1:0-2262 GCA_963661325.1 bacterium | reverse complement strand
GTCAAACGGATCTACCGCATTGCCCTTGGACTTGGACATCTTCTGTCCGTTTTCATCCTGTACGTGACCAAGTACGATGACATTTTCATAAGGTGCCTTATTGAAAAGCAGGGTGGACTCTGCCATCAGGGAATGGAACCATCCACGGGTCTGATCCACTGCCTCAGAGATAAACTGTGCAGGGAACTGCTGCTCAAATAAGTCTTTATTTTCAAATGGATAATGATGCTGTGCAAATGGCATTGCTCCGGAATCGAACCAGCAGTCGATTACTTCCGGTACACGGTGCATGGTCTTTCCACAATCCGGGCAGGTAAAGGTCACAGCATCGATATAAGGACGATGGAGTTCGACTTCTGCAGCCTTTGGATCACCGGCACGCTCTGCAAGTTCTGCACGGCTTCCGATACATTCCTGGTGTCCGCACTCACATTCCCAGATGTTGAGTGGTGTTCCCCAATAACGGTTACGGGAGATCGCCCAGTCCTGAATGTTTTCCAGCCAATTGCCGAAACGTCCGCTACCGATGGATTCCGGAATCCAGTTTACGGTGTTATTGTTGCGGATCAGATCATCCTTTACAGCGGTTTCCTTGATATACCATGATTCTCTTGCATAGTAGATCAGTGGTGTATCGCAGCGCCAGCAGTGTGGATAATCATGTTCAAACTTCGGTGCAGCAAATAACTTGCCCTCTTTATCCAGATCGACCAGTACGTCCTTGTCTGCATCCTTGACAAACTTGCCGGCATAAGGTGTCTCTGCCGTCATCTCGCCCTTGCCGTCAACAAACTGTACGAAAGGCAGGTCATAGTTACGTCCAACATTGGCATCATCCTCACCAAAAGCAGGAGCAATATGAACGATACCAGTACCGTCGCTCATGGTAACGTAGGTATCGCAGGTCACGAAATGGCTCTTTTTGTTCTGCTTTGCAGCGGCTTCTGCTGCACATGCATAGAGGGCTTCGTAGTCCTTGTACTCCAGCTCCTTACCGGTCATGGTCTCCAAAACTTCGTATGCTTTCTCGCCATCTTTTGCCAAAGTTCCGAGAACCTTGTCCAAAAGTGCTTCTGCCATATAATAGGTATAGCCGTCTGCTGCCTTGACCTTGCAGTAAGTCTCATTTGGGTTGACACAAAGTGCAACGTTGGATGGCAATGTCCAAGGGGTCGTCGTCCATGCTAAGAAGTACGCATCCTCGCCTACAACCTTAAAACGAACGATAGCAGAACGCTCCTTGACCAACTTGTAGCCCTGTGCTACTTCCTGTGAAGAAAGCGGTGTGCCACAGCGCGGACAGTAAGGCACGATCTTGAAGCCCTTGTAAAGTAACTTTTTGTTCCAGATCTCTTTTAATGCCCACCATTCAGACTCGATGAAATTGTCATCATAGGTAACGTATGGGTTGTCCATGTCTGCCCAGAAACCAACCGTGCCGGAGAAATCTTCCCACATGCCCTTGTACTTCCAGACAGATTCCTTACACTGCTTGATGAAAGGCTCCATACCGTATTCTTCGATCTGTTCCTTGCCGTCCAGCCCCAGTTTCTTTTCTACTTCGATCTCGACCGGAAGACCATGGGTATCCCATCCAGCCTTACGAGGAACATACTTGCCCTTCATGGTCTGATAACGAGGGATCATATCCTTGATGGTACGTGTCTCTACATGACCGATATGTGGCTTGCCGTTGGCTGTTGGAGGTCCATCGTAAAAGGTGTAAGTCTCTCCCTCTTTTCTATTCTCCATGGATTTCTTGAAAATGTCATTGTCACGCCAGAATTTCTCTGTGGCTTTTTCTCTCTCAACAAAGTTGAGTTCCGTGTTGACTTTCTTGTACATAGTCGACTTCCTTTCTATCATTTCTTATTCTGAACAAATGCAGTGTATAAAAGAAAAAACTTCCGTCCGTATAGGACGAAAGTTTCGTATACCACCTATAACGCTGTACTTAAAAGTGCCCTGCACCTTTGCATACATGTTCTCTGTAACGTAGAGACTCACGGCTTTCCTACCAGAAAAACTCCTTCAGTCCGCTGCTAAGAAGTGATCTTCCACAGATAGATACTAATATCGGCTCACACCATACCCGACTCGCTCGACGTTCTCACCTCTGCGTACTGTCTTCCTCAACGCATTTGTCAAATCATATTTCGTTAAAAATTATACTTAGTGTAGATGCGTTTGTCAAGGATTGCCAGCGATTTAGATAGGGTAAATTTACTGTAGGAAATAAAAGAATAGACTGTCCCTCGATAA
>CAVLBP010000175.1:0-2311 GCA_963661325.1 bacterium | reverse complement strand
CAATAATCTTTCCTGCGTTTTTGCATAAATGCTGTCTGTTTCTTTTTCATGATCCGGCAGGTCGTACTTTTCTTTCAGATAGTCTGCCATGTAATCTGTGATCTTAAATGCGCCACGATAATTCACATGCATATTCTCGTTGAAATCCGTTGCATAATCCAAGCCGATCTCATCTACATGATCGTTCAGATCCAGCACTTCATATCCCCGATCCTCGATCTCTTTCTTGATATAGTTGTAGTTGGCAAATTTTTCTTCTTCCAGATTGTTCGGGGTATTTGTAAAGAGAACATTTCCATCAAAAGTATCCAGATAATCCAGCAATTCCTCTAAATACTGCTGGTTATCACTTGAGACTTCCAGTGGTTTTGCACTTCTTCTTGCCAGTGTGTCCTGCTTGTCAAAACTTTCTGTATCATCATAGATATAGTAGCCCATAAAACTATCCGCATCCTTGCCAAAATCCGCCGCCGTCAACTGACTCCAGCGATTGTGATAGAGTGTAAAACTAAAATAATAGTCAAATGCATTGATGCTGCTACCCGTTTTTTTCTCCAGACGCTCCACCATATCTTTTATGGCTTGTGTCCGGTTTTGCGAAAACCGCATAGAATCCGTTACACGCCGAATATAGTTGTCGCAGAAGATCTCATTACCCATCACATCATAGTCATATGCCAACATACGGATATCGATCAGGTAGACCTTGGGATCCTGTGTCTTTTGCACTTCCTGCAAGAGATATTTTGTCAAAGCAACCGGTTGACTTGCCGTTCCAAGCCCATACATCTGCACGCCATTATGAGCGTAGGCTTCTGACGGTATAAAGGAGGACTGTACCGCACTAGCACCGATCCATACAGCGTCCAGACTATTTTTATCCAGCCTGTAAAAGGTATCAAATTCTGCTCTGGAATGTGTATCATCAGAAATCCTAAGCACCTGCGCCGCTCCCCCAAAGAGAAGCGCCACAACCAGAAGAAATGCAATGATTTTTGTTATGTGTCTTTGTTTCGTTTTCAATATGTACTCCTAGAACTGTCCATATATAAAGGATGATGCATCGTAACCCGGACCGTAAACACCGCAGATCAAGACGGCAAATAACAAGGCAAGATAAAGGATCCAGCGGATCGGTAATGCCTTCTTTGCCACATACATCCGCACATCCTCTTTTTGCTTGCCATAAGAGATCAGCCACACGATGACAGATCCGATAAGAAGTAGGATCCAGTCTGCACGCGATGCCAGTGGCAAAATGGATGAAAGATTTGTCGTTCCTAAGCACCTCGCCCACATATGAAAACCTTCTTGCATACTGGCAGACCAACTGAACGATATGCTGGCAGAAAATAATACAAAGGTACGGATCCGCTGCCAAAGCCGCCATCCGAAACTCTGTGTCGGAATGTGCATCTTTTCTATGCACCATTTACCAAGCGGCTCTAAGATCTGACCGCCCACGATCATAAGAAAGAAGAACAGACCGGATCCGAAAACAAAGGTCCATGCACCACCATGCCACAAACCTACGACCAACCAGGTAAAAAACAGACCGATCCAAGTTGTCAGTTTCTTTCCCCATTTCTTTCCATACTTCTTTTTCCACTTCTTGGATAACTTCTGTAAGCCTTTTGTCTTTAGGATTGGATACATGACATAATCTTTTACCCAGGTTCCCAAAGTAATATGCCATCTTCTCCAATATTCGGATAGTGAAGTCGCATATAAGGGTGTGTTAAAATTCTCCGGAAGCCGTATGCCAAACAATTCCGAGGCGCCCAACACAACATCCATACAGCCGGAAAAATCCATGTATAACTGCCATGCATAGCCAAGTACCCCGACCAGCACACACCATCCATAAAAGTCTCCCGACCTGATTTCCTGTACGATCGGTGCCATACGATCCGCGATCACCAGTTTCTTGAAAAGTCCCCACAGGATGCGCTGCAATCCAAAACAAAAGCCCTGATAGTCTGCTCTGTTTCCCGCATACAAGTCCTGTTCGATCTCCTGATATCGCGTGATCGGACCGGAAATCATGATCGGAAAGTAAATGCCGAAAAGGCAAAACTTCAAAAAATTCCTCTGCGGGCTGACAACACCCCAATAGACATCCAAAATATATGCGATATAACTTAAGGTATAATAAGAAATCCCCAGCGGTGCTACTATCTGCCAAAGGGACAAGCTACCTTCCTTTCCCAGCAGATGAAGCAGGATATTGCCATTGGTCACAAAGAAGTTCATCTCTTTGTAATAAAGCAAGGCGCCTATCTGAAAAATGACAGCCAGACAGGTGATGATC
>CAVLBP010000174.1:0-2323 GCA_963661325.1 bacterium | reverse complement strand
GCCTTGTATGCCACAGAACCATCCGTTCCAAAAGAAACCGTATCACCGGAAGCCCCTTCCGGTAACATGATCGGATTGCCCTGATAATCCAAGACTTCCTGTCCCTTAGAAGTAGCAAGGACACGGTTACCCATATTATCCAGTGCCCATGTAAAATCACCACTTCTGGTGTAATAAGTGCCATTATCCGCACCGCGCACTGCGAAAAAGCCGGAACCGGAAATACACAGCGCCGTCTTGCTGGCATTCGCCTGCATGGTTCCCTGTGTATAGTCTGTATTGGTAGATGCCACTCTTGCACCCAGGCCCACCTGTGCTGTGGTAGGCTTTGTCTCTCCATTTGCTGTTGTTGTCTCTGTTTGAAGGGTTTGGTATAAAAGTGACTTGAATTGCGTAGATTGGGACTTGTAGCCCACAGTATTGACATTGGCGAGATTGTTGGCGATCGTGTCAACATTCGTCTGCTGCGCCTTCATTCCTGACGCTCCTGTCCATAATGCTCTCATCATAATGGATGCATCTCCTTTCCAAATTCTCTGTCAGCATGACAAGATACTGTCATGCAGTCTCATCGGCATCATCAAAATAGGACTTTTATACCTGTCCTACACTATTGACTGCCTTGTCCAGTGTAGAATCCTCAGTCTGAATAACCTTTTGCCCAGCCTCATAGGCTCTGGCAACCGTGATCATGTCGACCATTTCATCTACCACATTGACATTGGAAGCTTCGAGGCATCCTTGCTCAACGGAAGCATCGCTGGCGATGACCTGTCCACCCGGAACCAGATCATATAGATTCTCGCCATATTTTGAAACAAAATTATTATCTGCAAACTGCACCACACCGATACGGTCTACAACCTGACCATTTTGATAGATAAATCCCTGCTCATCAATCTCGTAAGACTGATCCGGATCGATCCGTACATAATTGGCAAGTGCATCATCGGAATTCAGCGCTCCATTACGATTCAGAACATAATCCCCGTCTGATGTGCGCAGATATCCCTGATTATCTACAGAAAAAGCACCATCCCTGGTATATTTGATAGAAGTCTCCCCATCCTTAGATGTGAAAGCAATTGCAAAAAATCCCTCACCCGAAAGTGCCAGATCAGACATATTTTCTGTGATCTGGAAACTACCCTGATCCCAGTTGGTATAAGTCTCTCCTACTTTCACGCCAAGACTGACCGAACCGATACGCTGCGGCATATCATAATTCGATGTGTCCTTGATCTTGATCGCCAGTTGATGATCAAAAGACTGATTTACCATACCTTCTTTTTTGTAACCGGTCGTTGCAGAATTTGCCAGATTGTTAGCAATCACATCCAAGCGTTTCTGTTCGTTGACCATGCCGGTATATCCGGTGTACAGTCCTTTTACCATAATTCCTCCTAAGCAAGCAAGACAAGATATTGACTTCTATCTATATATCGGATAGAACTGTCGTATTTTTTATATGATATCTGTAATTTAATCTTCTGAACGATCGCCGGAAAGAAACTCAACAAACTTGCCGGTTCCGATAGCAACGCAAGTCGTTGCCTCCTCTGCAGTCATGGTATTGATGCCGGTACGCTCCTCGATCAATTCCTCCAATCCACGAAGCAATGCTCCGCCACCGGTCAGAACGATACCACGGTCTGCAACGTCTGCCGCCAACTCCGGTGGTGTCTTTTCCAGTACAGAATGGATCGCCTCAACGATCTGTAAGGTCGGCTCACGCAGTGCCTCCTCAGTCTCCTCAGAAGAAACCTCGATGGTCTTTGGCAGACCTGTGACCAGATTACGCCCTCTGACATCCATAGTCTCCGGTGTCGGAAGTGGGTAACAGGTACCGATCTTGATCTTGATATCTTCTGCGGTACGCTCACCGATCAGAAGATTGTGTTTCTTACGCATATAACGGACAATGGCCTCGTCAAAATCATCCCCTGCGATCTTGATGGAAGTGCTGACAACAGAACCACCCAGAGAGATCACGGCGATATCCGCTGTACCACCACCGATATCTACGATCATATTTCCGCATGGTCTGGAAATATCGATCCCGGCTCCGATGGCTGCTGCGATCGGCTCCTCAATAATAGAAACCTCTCTTGCGCCTGCGGCATAGGTCGCATCCTCTACCGCTCTCTTTTCCACCTCGGTCGCACCACTCGGGATGCAGACACTGATACGAGGCTTGCGGTAACTCTTCTTGCCCATTGCCTTCTGAATGAAGTATTTGATCATTTTTTCTGTTACTGTATAATCTGAAATAACACCCTGACGCAGCGGGCGGACAGCTACGATATTGCCCGGTGTTCTACCC
>CAVLBP010000173.1:0-2324 GCA_963661325.1 bacterium | reverse complement strand
CAGAGCCATAGCCCTGCAAACATCCGGCACCTGTGACTTCCACCTTTAAGACCTGATCGACAGACGATTTGGTAATACCATTCTCGCCCACCAGATCAATGTTCAAAAAGCAAAGATCCTGTCCGTTCGCCCGCAGGCTCTGACATTCCGGTCTTAAAGAAATCTTTGTCTTTCCGCTGGCAGAGACCAGTTTGCTCCTTCCTGTCTCCTTGCCGGAGGCATCGTATGCCACTGCCTCGATCTCACCCTCTTGATAAGTCACTTTTTTGAACTTTGCCATATCCTGCTTGGTCTTTTTCTTTCCCAGGCTCTGACCGTTTATCAAAAGTTCTACTATCGGCGCGTCGGAATAGACAGTTGCCATCGTGCGCTTTCCTTCACAGCCTTCCCAGGACCAACTCTCCACGGCATCCGTGGTCCGCCACATGGAAAGTGACTGGAAATGATCTGCATGAGTCAGCGGATCTACGCCAAGTGTCGGCACATCCTGCAAGCCCCAGATGATCTTGCCCCATCCCACTTCCGGACGCATCTTTCCGCAGATATCAATGATACCCGGACCTCCTGTCATGATAAGACCCGGATCAATGTTTTCTTTTGTCTTTTTATCGACATAGCGCACCGTACCAATACCGGACTCACCCAGATAATCCCAGCCTGTCCACATGAAATCACCTGTCATGGTCGGCAGTTTCTTTACCAGTTGCCAGTTTTCATACAAGGATTGCGGCAGAGTCTCTGATCCGGTCGTTGCCTGATCCGGGCACTCTTTTGCATCTTTTTCATAGCGGCTGGTTGCGTAATTATATCCCGGAATATCAAAGATCTCGCGCATCTTGACAGCCACGGCATTTGCCTTTTGGGAAGATGCTGCCTTGGTCATCATCTTTCCCATCTTATTCATGAGCAGATTAAAGAAATCAGAAGTTGGCATAGCGTCCATGCCGCCTGCTCCACTATCCTTGACCTCCCCCTTGTCATCCGTTCCGTAAATGCTCTTTTTACCGCCAGCCATCATGGCAAGCATCAGGTTGATGCCAGCGGTCACCGGACGTGTCCTATCTTTATCATGACAAAAATCTACCATGACCTTCGCCTGTTTCTGACCATCCTCCATACCGAGTTCTGTGATCTCATTTCCGATCGAATACATAACAACCGATGGATGGTTGTAGTCCTTAGAAATCATGGCATCCGTATCCGCTTTCCACCATTCCTTGAATTTATCGCCGGCATAGTCATATGGATTTTTGTGGATCAGCCACATATCAAAAGTCTCATCCATCACATACATACCCATTTCATCGCAGGCATCCAGCATTACCTTTGAGATTGGGTTGTGTGCAGACCGGATGGCATTAAATCCTGCTTCTTTTAAAATGCGCACGCGCCGGATCTCAGCATCCGCAAAACCGCAGGCTCCCAGCACGCCATTATCATGGTGGATACATGCACCGCGAAAGAGAACTTCTTTACCATTTACAAGAAATCCCTCTTTTCCCCAGGCAAGGGTACGCATACCAAAATGACTTTCCTCGCTATCAAGCACATTGCCATCCTGCACAAGTTCCGCTCTTACCCGGTAAAGATGAGGATCTTCTTCCGACCAGAGTTTTGCATTCGGTATCATGATCGTGATCCCCTCGGTTTCCAAGTGTTCCAGATCATCCACGACCATATCTGTCACGACCGTATCCTGATCCAGAATGGTAATCTTTGCCTGAGCATTTTCCACCACGCAGGCAAGGCGCAGACAGATACATTCCCGATTAAATACCTGGACCTTGATTCCCTCCGGCTTGATATAAGATTTTCCCGCCGTATAAAGTGACACCGGACGATAAATCCCACTGCCGGAATACCATCTGCTATTTGGCACATCGGCATTGTCCGCGATCACTTGAATCTCATTCTGACCAACCGACAAGAGATCAGTCAGGTCTACATAAAAATTCGTATAGCCATAAGGTCTTTCTGCAATCTGCTTTCCGTTTAAGAAAACACGCGCATTCTGATAAACGCCCTCAAACTCCAAGATATTGGTCTGCCCTGCTGTCTTGGCATCCACATCCCAGATTTTCGTATAAATGTACTTGCCACCCTCAAAATAAGCACTGGCACCGGCTGTCTTATTCTCCTTTGCCCGCTTCTCATAGAGCATGGCATCATGCGGCAGGTTGACATGTTCTACCCTCTCCTGCCCTTCTTTTTGTACGGTCCAATCCCGGTTGAAATCAATTTTTCTCATAGACGCTCCTCTTTTCTTCTATTTTCACGCTAGTATATTTTCATATCTTAGAACTATTATATCTGTTACCTTCTAC
>CAVLBP010000172.1:0-2392 GCA_963661325.1 bacterium | reverse complement strand
TGCGGACAAACGGTTTTCAAGACCGCCTCGTTATGACCACTTCGATACCTCTCCAAGCCATATATGTTTATGTGTTTTTCAGCACGAATAAGATAATATCATTCTTACTTCTGCGTGTCAATTCTTTTTTTCAAATTTCTTTAGTTTTTTCGAGACTGCAAAATACGCTCTCCCAAAAGCAGGTCTTCCGGGGTCGTCACCTTGATATTCTCGTAACTGCCCTCGATCAATTTCACACGCGCCTGCATGGTCTTTTCTACCACCATGGCATCATCGGTCACCCCGGTCTTATCACATGCCTGCAATCTGGTGTAGGCTTCATATACCAATGGATAGGAAAAACTCTGGGGTGTCTGCACGCTCCAGACCAGATCCCGCCGCGGGGTAGTCTCTACCCAGCCACTTTCATCCGCGATCTTGATCGTATCTTTGACCGGCATTCCAACAACACAGGCACCATATGTGCTTGCCCCCGCAATGGATCTTTCTATGATATCTTCCGTCACAAAGGCTCTGGCGCAGTCGTGGATCAGTACCAGATCACAAGTGAGGGCTTTTAACCCCTCATATACAGAGTCATAGCGTTCTGCTCCTCCTGCTACGATGGCACACACCTTGTTAATATGATATTTATCTACGATCTCTTTCCGGCAATACGCCTCATCCCCAGCCGCCACCACAAGAACGATCTCGTCCACCCGACTCTTTTCAAACGCTTCCAGACAATATTCCATGACCGGTTTGCCGCACAAGGTAAGATATTGCTTTGGAACATCTGCCCCCATACGTTTACCGGATCCCGCCGCCAAAACCACTGCACCTATTCTTTCCATTCCATACTCCTGCTAAAGATCATCTCTCACTACCGCATACTTTTCCAGATCAGGATTCCACGCGCTGTCCCAATGCCAGATTTGGCACTGCATTCAAAGACATAGAATCCCTGCGTCCTGCCAGATACTCATAATATGCTGCTGCACCGATCATGGCTGCATTATCCGTACAAAGGATCGGTGACGGATGATAAAATCTGACACCGCGTTTCTCGCAGGCTTCCTGCATGGCTGCACGCAGGGTGCCATTGGAAGCAACGCCTCCGGCAATGGCAAACTTATCCCCGCCGAACTCATCCAGTGCATGCATGGCATGCCCTACCAGAGCATCAATGACTGCCTGCTGGAAAGAAGCCGCAATATCCGCCTCATTGACGGTCTCCCCCTTCATCTTGGCTCCATTGATATAATTCAAGACAGCGGACTTTAAGCCACTGAAACTAAAGTCATATGCACTGTCATTTACCTTTGCCACAGGAAAAGGTATGGCATGCGGGTCTCCCTCTTTTGCCTTTTGCTCGATCTTAGGTCCTCCCGGATAGCCCAAGCCTATGGCTCTTGCCACTTTATCAAAAGCCTCACCCGCCGCATCGTCTCTGGTACGTCCTAAGATCTCATACTGACCATAGTCTTTGACCCGGACCAGATGGGTATGTCCTCCCGATACCACCAGGCAAAGGAATGGTGGTTCCAATGTTTTTTCTTCTATATAATTAGCACAGATGTGTCCCTCGATATGATGTACCCCTACCAAAGGAATATTTTTTGCAAAACTGATCGCCTTAGCCTCTGAAAGTCCTACCAATAAGGCTCCGACCAGTCCCGGTCCATAGGTAACCCCGATCGCATCAATCTCATCAAGTGATGTATCAGCTTCTTTGAGTGCTTCCTCAATCACCTGATTGATACGTTCAATATGTTTTCTGGATGCGATCTCCGGCACGACCCCACCATATAAGGTATGGATCGGTATCTGTGTGGAAATGACATTGCTCAAGACCTGTCTGCCATTGACCACAACAGCAGCCGCCGTCTCGTCACACGAACTCTCTATCGCTAATATGCGTATCTCTTTATCACTCATTATTGTCTCCTTCTGTCAAACGAAAACTCAGGATCTTCCAGTGTCCCTCATCATCCCTGCGCAGGACAAATTCTTCGTATATCCTGCTATAGTCACTCGCCTCTCTGGAAAAATAATAGGCATCCACATAGGCGCAGTAATCTCCGTCCACCGTCGCATAGGTGATGTCATTGCTGTCACTGACAGAGGACTGCACTATGATCTTTTCTCTGGTCTTGTAGTCCTCAATGTCTGCCTTGAGACTCTTTAAGTAGGTATCTCTCGGATTGTAAGACAGAAGTTCATCATCCATCAGACTCCTCGCCTGATCTGCCATCTCTTCTAATTCTTCATCCGTATATTCCTCGCCATAAAAAGCCGTAATGATCCGATTGTACCATTTCACTACCTCGCGCGGGGTCTTTGGATAATTTTTATCAAAGTCCCTTTCGATGATCTTTTCCACTTCTGTCGTCTTATCCTGGCTATCTTCTGC
>CAVLBP010000171.1:0-2399 GCA_963661325.1 bacterium | reverse complement strand
TTATATCATGCACCCCGCTTTCAAAATGCCTTTTGAAACAGTCTTGCCTGTCTGGTTCTTGATCACAAACTTGATCGTCAGGCGCCTGACGGATTCGTGTATTTCCTTTACTGTACCACTAATAGTCAGCCTATCGCCTACATAGACCGGACGCGCAAAATCAATCTCCACGCCATGGATCAGGCAATACTTACCCGGCAGGTAGACACCTCCCAGCGTAGATATCTGCGCTGCAATCAACATGCCATAAACCACACGATCTTCATATCCTCTGGCTTTGGCAAATTCTGTATCATTGTGCAAAGGATTGACATCACCGGATATATCCCGGAACTTATCCATCATTTCCTGCGTGATCTCAACTTCAAAAGATTCACTCAGACCTATGCTTATTTCTTCAAACCGATACTCTTTCATCTGTTTTCTCCTTCAGCAAACTCAAGACCAAAACACAAGCGGCAAAGGCACTGACCACCCATTCTCTCCACTCCAGGTGCGGATGCAAAGATGCATGATTATTGACAACCACATACCAAAGGATCGGTGAACATGCCACGAGAAATGAAATAAGCACCGTTGTCTTTTGCAGAACCGGTTTTTCCTTTTTATACAGCATATAAAAGATCACGCCGACCAAAAAGACTATGCCAAGCAAAACCACAGACCATCCGACAAAAGCATGGAAATTGATACGGAGTGCCGCCATAGGACCAATCGCCATACCATACTGATTGTCGCCAAAGTTGTCACCGGTTCCCGTTCTTCTGAGTACATTGATCCAGCCGTCTCTTAAAATATTCTCATGGGTAAAGGCGGTTGCCCAGATCCATTTCATAAACCACAGACCGGCATAGCCGATCAAAAAGGAAATTCCCTTTCCCACGATCTTCTTTACATTCTGTAAAAATCCATCCTCACGATATAATAGATAGTAAGTCAGAACCGGAATGGCAAAAGCAACCAGCGGATAGGTCAAAAAGTCAAAGAATGCCACCAGCATACCATCGATCAGGAATATATATGGAATCTGCTTTTCCTTTTTGCAATACAAAAGTAAGAGCAGGGTCAACTGCATGGCATAATAGATGGTAGACAACTGAAAGGACTGCGCAATCGCAACCGGATTCATGGCAATGATGGTTACCGCATACGCAATACAATATTTTCCCAATCTCTTATAGAGCAGACAGAAGATCCATCCGGTCAAAAAGACCATAAGCATGGCATGCAGATAATAGATATCCTGCACATTCATAAACATCAGAAGGGGTTTCAAAAATACCAGATAGCCATGCCAATATCTGGCATAGTTGACATAAGACAGATCGCCTTGCGCATCATTTGCATAGTTCATCAGGGTATCCGCCCAATCTCCCCACTGATTTTCCAGATATGCCCCGGACGGACACAGCAGGGCATCCTGCAATGAACCGTTGAAATCCGGTGCGATAGCCTCTAATAACATGATAATGTTGGTGTCTGTATCGTAGGTATCATAAAAATTGGAAATACTCATATTGTAGTCATCATTTTGCAGACGGATCGTATTTTCAGATTCAACAACATGCGAAACCATCCGGTCTCTCGGCAATTTGTAAACCAGACACAGCAGTCCTACCAGTACCATACTGCTCACGACCACAATGCCTATCATTTTTATCAATATCTGGATGTTTTGTTTCACTTTCATCTTATCTGCACTCCACTGCTTTCTTTCTTTTATCCACCCAAAGCCATGCCAGCCACATCAATGGGGCAAACACGGCTACCAGCCATTCTCTCCATTCCAGATGCGGATGTAGGGAACAATGGTTATTCAATGCCACGATCCACACGATCGGAACGATTGTCAGCAATGCAAAGATCACAAACATTCCCACTGCCCGTTTGTCCAAACCAACTTTGTGTCGGATCATATGGATGACCAGTACGATCACCGCACATAAGATCAAAAAGATCAGGATCTTAACCGGTCTTGTGCCAAAGGCATGCAGATTTTCACGCATTGCCGCTGCCGGACTGATCTCCACGTTAAAGGCACTGTCGACATCCGACATCGCCCCTTTACCTGTACGGTGCAGGACACTTTCAATACCTTCGGCGATCACATTTTCATCGGTAAATAAAGATGCTAAAACCCATTTGCTTACCCACATTCCGGCATATCCCAGTAAAAAGGCTACGCCATAGCGAATGCTCGCCAGCAGATTATGTAACAGATCCTGCCGTGAAAATACCAGCACAAAACAAAGCGGAACAACAAATGCCACCGGCGGATAAGTCAGGAAGTCCAAGAACGCCAGAATGATACCATCGATCACAAAAGCATAGAGGAAAAGATGTTCTCTCTTCTCCTTATCATCCCAACGAAGTACCAATAAACTTGTAATGATCATTGC
>CAVLBP010000170.1:0-2554 GCA_963661325.1 bacterium | reverse complement strand
TGGTACGAGCCATGGAAAGGACACCCGGTGTATGCTTGAGGTCATTCTGGAAACCATTGTGAGAAAATTCTCCGGCAATGGAATAGCCAGGACCGCCGGTACCGGTACCGGTTGGATCGCCGCCCTGCAACATAAAGCCGCGGATCACACGATGGAAGATAATACCATCATAGTAGCCCTTGTTTACTAAGGAGATAAAGTTGTTGACTGTGTTTGGTGCAACATCAGGATATAATTCTGCTTTCATGATGTCGCCATTTTCCATTTCTATGGTTACGATAGGATTCTGTGCCATATGAAATACCTCTTCTTTCTAAAAATTGTCGCTGCCGATAGCAACAACGAAATATGCAATATATTATAGGTCATATGAGGGATGGAGTAAAGAAAAAATAATATTGGCTTTTGTCAGACTTTTAAAATAATTTAAAAAAGTCTTGCCAAAAAGAAAAAGACTTGTTAATATCAATCTCACCATCTTATGAGATGGCATCTTTTTTCGACGGCGCATCGCCGGCTTATTCCGTTTAGGGTATGCTTTATGTCCTTTTATGCAAAAATGAAAGGATGAAAGATTATGCAGGATATTATAAAAGAATATGGACCAGCCATGATTACCGTGGTTGTGATCGGAGCAATGTTGATCTTGGTTTCTACACTGATCGGCAAGGATCAAAATAGTATTGTTGGTGGGGCTTTTTCCCAGTTACTGACCTATTTCTTTACGAAAAATGCGCTGTAAGGGAGGTAGGTCATGAGTGAACAGATGATATTATCGGGTAAAAGTGGTGATTTTTTCGGGCCGCTTTATCCCTATATTATCGATGATGATGTGACGGATGTGGACTACAACGGCAGAGAGGTCTGGATCACAGACAGCAATAATTGCCGTCATGTTTGTGGTGATCTGGTCTTGAGCCCGGATTTTGTAGATCAGTTTACCGGGCGCGTGGCAAATGGGGTGAGCAAGGCATTCAACCGACAAAATCCGGTTTTGGAGGCGGAGACGGCAAGTCTGCGCATCACCATTGTGCATGAGTCCGTGTGCCTGACCGGGCGCAGTATCTGTATCCGTAAGTCCCTGCCTTATGTGCGCTTGCATGCAAGGCAGATGATCGCAGAGGGCTATTGCAAGGAGGAAGTCTTAGACCTGCTTTTGTCCTGTGTGGCAGAGCACAAAAATATCGTGGTGGTAGGAGAACCGGGTGCAGGCAAAACGGAACTCTGTAAATTTTTATCCGGTTATATACCGGAGGATGAGCGCGTGATCACGATCGAGGATACGACGGAATGGCATTATCCCAGTATGCATCCAGACCATGACTGTCTGGAACTGCGGATCAACCGGCAGATGGACTATACGCAGGCAATCAAGACCTGTCTGCGCCTCAATCCCAAGTGGATCATGCTTTCGGAGACCAGATCCAAGGAAGTGGTCTATCTGATGGAATGTCTGAGCACAGGGGTACACGGCATGACGACCTTGCACACATCGGATGTGCGAAAGATACCGGATCGTATGTTAAATATGGCGGGCAATGAGCGGGATGCCGGACGCATGGAAAATGATATTTATTCCTTTATTGATGTCGGGATCCTGGTGCGCAGGCGTGGCTGGGAGGATGCTGCAGGGCGTTATCAGATCAGCAGATATATCGATCAGGTCTGCTTCTTTTCCAGAGAAGATGGAAAAAATCAGGTAGAGATGGTGGTAGATGACGGAAAAATCATTTCCGGTCAATGGGGAGAGAGGAAAGGAACGTATTATGAAGCGAAAGTTGCTATGGGATGAACTATATAAATATGGCTATGTTTTTTCATGGAAGAAAAGTCTGGGGATGTATGGTGCTGTTGTGGCATTTGCCCTTCTGCTGGGGCGGTATTTTCATTTGGATGGGATCTATCTGGTCCTTTTGTGTGCTTGGTGCGCCTTTCTGTTTCCCTTTTTTCTGCGCAATGTCTATCGCAACCGTTATGGACAGTTGCAGTTTGTGGAAGCCAATACTTATATGGAGCAGTTTTTGTACTCCTTTCAAAAATCAGGCAAGGTGCTTGTGACCTTAAAGGATGTGGAAAAACTCTTTTCAAGGGGAAGGATGCATACCTGTATCAGGGATGCGATCGCCTATATTGAAAAGACTTATGGGGAAAATCAGGTGGAGGCGAAGGCACTGTCGCGTATCGAGCAGGAGTATCCCTTGCAGCAGATGACGACCATGCATCGTTTTGCCTTGCAGGTAGAGCAAAATGGCGGAGAATACGCAGATGCCATCCTTCTGATGTTGGATGCAAGGCGCATGTGGGCAGACCGGGAATATGAACTTTTAAAGGAGAAAAAGAGAAAGCGGACACAGATTCTGGTATCGGTCGTCGTATCTTTGCTTTTGTGTTCTGCCTTTGTCTATGTGGCAAATGGCATTTCTGTGACAATTTCGGATTATGCCTTGGTCAAGGTCACAACGCTGGCGACCCTTTTGATCGATCTGTGGATCTTTTATGTGGCGGATAAGAAACTGGCAAGTGGAAGTATGGAGGAGACTTGTGATGAGAAGGA
>CAVLBP010000169.1:0-2652 GCA_963661325.1 bacterium | reverse complement strand
ATAACACACAGTGTACATATAAGGGGCGCTATGACATCTGGCAATATTCCAGCAAGGGATCCATTCCGGGTATTGGTGGAAATGTAGATTTAAATACAAGTTATTTCTAAAAAAGTCGAGGTATGCTAAGATATTATATAAAATATCGGCATGACGGAGAACAAGATGAAAAGAGACAATTTAAAATATTGGTATCGTGGTATCAGTAATACGGCGATCGTACTACTTTTGACATTGATCTACAAATATGTCTGGTCAACGCAACTGAATATCTTATTGTTGCGACCATTTGAAAATAAGGGAAATATCCTACTATATGTAGTATATCTGGTTCTTACTATTTTTGTGATACACACCTTTGATGGGTTCAAGATAGGTGTAAACCGTATATCCCATATCATCATTTCGCAGTGGGTTTCGATGGTTATCGTTAATGCCATCGAGGCAATTCAGAGTGTGCTTATGATTGGATTTGTGCGTCATTTTGGACTGATCTTTCGCGCCTATGTGGAGATCATGCTATTGGATGCGGTCTGTATATTTGTGGTGACATATGTTTTGACCAAGTTGTACCGTACGATCTTTCCGCCCCTTCATATGCTCATGATCTACAGTGACTATGCAAATAATTTGGCGAAAAAAATGAATAGCCGCAGGGATAAATATATCATTGCGGATCGTTTGCATGAAAATACACCGATTGAGGAAATCGCGGAGACGATGCGGACATATGACGCAGTCTTATTAAATGATGTATCTACTGATATCAAAGCAGATGTGCTAAAGGCATGTTATGAGCAAGGAAAACGAGTTTACTTTACGCCGAAGATCTCAGATATCCTAGTTAAAAATGCAGAGGAATTACATCTTTTTGATACGCCGATCTATTTGTGCCGGAATCTTGGTATGTCTATGACGCAGTTAGCCATTAAGCGAGTGGCAGATATTGTGATATCCCTGCTGGGTATTATTATTACTAGTCCGATCATGTTGGTGGCTGGCATAGCTATCCATTGTTATGATGGTGGTCCGGCATTTTATCGTCAGGTACGTTGTACCAAGGATAAGCGAGAGTTTGAGATCATTAAGTTTCGCAGTATGATCGTGGACTCAGAAAAGGATGGAACGGCAGGTTTGGCGGCTGAGAATGATGATCGTATTACCCCGATCGGTAAATTTATCCGTGCTACACGTATTGATGAACTACCACAGTTCTTTAATATTCTCAAAGGGGATATGAGTTTTGTGGGACCGCGTCCAGAACGCCCTGAGATCATAGCGGAGTATGAAAAGGAGATTCCGGAGTTTGCCTACCGTACCAGAGTAAAGGCGGGACTTACCGGCTATGCCCAGGTGTACGGAAAGTACAACACGACTAATTTGGACAAGTTAAAATTGGATCTTATCTATGTTGAAAGGGGATCGATCTTATTAGACATCAAGTTGATCCTGCTGACGATAAAGGTTGTATTTATGAAGGATTCTACGGAAGGACTGGAAGATGGAGAGACCACAGCGGGAACCATGAACGGAAAAGATCATGAGATAAAGTAGAATATAACCATAGGAGAAGTGATGAAGTTCTCAGTATTACTATCTGTATATAGAAAAGAAAATCCACAATATTTTAAACAGGCATTGGAAAGCGTTTGGCAGCAACAGACCATGAAGCCTGCAGAGATTGTAATAGTCGAGGATGGACCATTAACGAATGAGTTGTATGATGTTTTGGATGTGTTTGAGAAAGAGTGCGATTGCCTGATACGTTGTCCATTGAAGGAGAATTTGCAATTAGGCAGGGCATTGGCGTATGGTGTCACGCAATGCGCATACGATCTGATCGCACGGATGGATACAGATGATATTGCTGTGCCTTGGCGTTTTGAAAAGCAATGCGCTTATATGGAAGAACACCCGGAGACAGTCATAGTGGGTGGCTGGATTGAAGAATTTGATGAGACTCAGGACTATGTTGCTGTAAAAAAAATGCCGGAAGGCATTGATGCAATCAGACAATATGCCAAGTATCGAAATCCATTGAATCATATGACGGTCATGTTCCGTAAGAATGCAGTTTTGAAAGTGGGCAATTACCAACATTATCCGATGTTGGAGGATTATCATTTGTGGGTGAGGATGCTGGCACATGATATGGAGATAGATAATCTTCCGGAGGTTTTAGTGCGGATGCGCGTAGATGATGCTACCTACGGAAGACGTGGAGGCAAAGAATACTTTGCACGTTACAAGAAATTACGTAAATTACAGTGCCAAATGCATTTGCTGAATAAAAGGGAATATGTTCAGGCAATCATACTGACGTGGGGGATGACCTCGGGAATGGTTGATGGCATAAGAAAATTTTTGTACCATAAAATCTTGCGGCGATAGACAGAATATCGTAAGGAACATATTATGATTGTGAGGGATGAAGATGAGTGAAAAGTTGATTACAGTTACGGTGCCATCATATAATGCGAAGGACTATTTGGATCGCTGTCTTACATCTTTTATTACAGATAGCCCGGAGATCAATCAACGGATAGAAGTTTTGATTGTAAATGACGGATCAACAGATGAAACGGCTCAGGTTGCAAATGTATATGTCCAGAGATATCCGGAAATATTTCGCCTGATCAATAAAGAGAATGG
>CAVLBP010000168.1:0-2832 GCA_963661325.1 bacterium | reverse complement strand
GGCAACGATCTTTCCTGCCATACAGGCGATGGGACAGAACAAGGGAGATAAGATCTTTTATCTGACAGCCAAAAATGCGACCGGGGTCGTGGCGCACGATACATTTCTTCTGATGGAAGAACAGGGATATGAGGGCAAGACGGTCGTGATCACAGCTAAGGACAAGATGTGTCTTTTGGAGGAAAGGTCCTGCAACCCGGACGACTGTCCTTATGCAAAAGGGCATTTTGACCGTGTCAATGATGCCGTCTATGATATTTTGCAGGAAGAAAATATGATGGATCGGGATTGCATATTGCGCTGGGCAAAAGAGCGGCGGGTATGTCCTTTTGAGTATAGTCTGGACATCGCATCCTGGGTGGATCATATTATCTGTGACTACAACTATGTCTTTGATCCAAACGTCTGCCTCAAACGATTTTTTGCCGAGGGCATCCGGGGCGACTATCTTTTTCTGGTGGACGAAGCACACAATCTGGTCGAGCGTGCCAGAGATATGTATTCGGAGACTCTGGTCAAAGAAGACTTTCTTGCCATGAAAAAGAAGTTGAAGATCTATGGCAAAAAACTGGAAAATACCTTGGAACGCTGTAACAAAGAGATGCTTGTCTTAAAGCGGCAGTGCGAGAAACTGCTTGTATTAGAGGAGATGGACTCCTTTTTGTTTGCCCTTTTTCGGGCGGCTGCGGCTATGGATGAATTGCTGCAAAAAGAAGGAAATATCATAGACCGCGACGAGGTTTTGGACTTTTATTTTAAGGTGCGCAATTTTGTCAACCTGTCCGATGACTTTGACGAGCACTACCGCATTTACTGTGACTATGATGAGAAAGGACAGTTCTGTCTGCATCTGTTTTGTGTGGATCCTTCCTATATGCTGCAAAAGCGGCTGGATCGGTCGCGTGCCTGTGTCTTTTTCTCTGCAACTTTGCTGCCGATACAATATTACAAAGAACTTTTGTGCAGTGATGACGATGTCTATGCCATTTATGCGGACTCTGTTTTTGAACAGGAAAAGCGGGTATTTTTGATCGGCAGGGATGTCAGCAGCCGCTATACCAGAAGGACATTTGCGGAATATCTGGCTTTTGCGGACTATATCGAAGCCATCGTGGAAAAGAAAAAAGGCAATTACATGGTCTTTTGTCCTTCCTATAAGATGTTAGAGGAGATCAGTCAGAAGTTTATGGCGAAAAGTCTGGGATCCTGTGACGTGATCTGCCAGCGCTCGGGCATGAGTGAGCAGGAGCGGGAAGATTTCCTGAAAGAATTTGAAGCGGTGAGAGGACGTTCTCTGGTTGCATTTTGTGTGATGGGAGGTGTCTTTTCTGAGGGGATCGACCTGACGGAAGAAAAACTGATCGGTGCCATTATTGTTGGTGTGGGGCTGCCCCAGATCGGAAATGAACGAGAAGTTATGAAACAGTATTTTGAGGCGACCGGGAGAGATGGATTTTCCTTTGCCTACCTGTATCCGGGCATGAACAAGGTGATCCAGGCGGCAGGTCGTGTCATTCGGACAAAAAGTGATGAGGGTGTGATCGCCCTCTTAGATGAACGTTTTACCAGAAGAGAATATAGGCAGACCTTTCCGCGGGAATGGAACGACGGAAAGATCTGCGATCGTCATACGGTTGGAGATCTAGTGGACGATTTTTGGCAAAAGAGATAAAAAGGCTTCTGCTGAGGCGCCGAGGGGCAGGGACGGATGTGTCGCTGCGACCAGGCTTCTTGGCGGAAGTTTTTCTTTTGTAGAAACAATAGTCAGATCCTTTGAAGAATGCTTGATGCAGTAGTCCGGGATAAAGGCAATGCCAAGCCCGATGCGTGCCAGATCGATCAAAAGATCATTGGAATATAACTGAAAAGCCGGCACCAGGTCCAGACGATGCTCCAAAAAGATCTGATGGAGATATTCGCTGGTCGTAGAGTTTTTATCCAGCATCAGGATAGGCAGACCGGAGATCTCCTTAAAAGTCATTTCCTTGGTGACCTGCGGAAAATGTGTAGGATTGGCGATGAATACATCCTGAAAGGTTGTCAGGGTCTGGGTGATATAAGAAGTATTCATGCGGGAATTTGGGTGGTTGGTAATGATGATGTCCACCTTTCCCTGTTCCAATAGGTCGACACAGGACTTGCTGGTCGCATTGGTGATGCGGATTGGCACATCCGGGTAGAGTTCGTGGAACTTCTGGATATAAGGCACCAGAAAATAGCGGCAGATGGTATCACTGGCGCTGATGTGGAGTTGTCCTAACCGGGTGTCATTGACATTCTGGATCTGTTCTTCGCCGCGGCGTATGAGGTTCATGGCTGGCTCAATGTGCTGTAAGAGCAGTTCACCGGCAGGGGTCAGTTGGACTTTTTTTGTGCTGCGGATAAAGAGGGGCTGACCGATCTTTTTTTCCAAAGTCTTGATCGACTGTGATACGGCGGACTGGGAAATGAAAAGCTGCTTGCTTGCCTCGGAAAAACTGAGGGAAGATGCAACATGGTAAAAAACTTTGTATAGTTCGTAATTGATATCCATAAGGGTTCCTTTCTGACTAAGCGGGTGTGATAGGCATGGGAGCAGACGGGCTGTGCATGGGGCGTGTACCCCTTGAGAATCATAAACTTCGGAGCAGGTTAGATGAGTCTCTCCAAGAAACATTTGTCTTAGAGGAAACTGTCTCTTGCACAGCTTCGACAGCCGGCAGGATGTGTCCGCCTGTGACAGATATTCAGGGGCGCCACGCATAAGAGACTCTAATAACTTGGTATTCAGAATATATCAAGAAATCGGCAACCGGCGCAAACGAACATCCGTGTGCGGTTGCGCCTCTCGGG
>CAVLBP010000167.1:0-2862 GCA_963661325.1 bacterium | reverse complement strand
CCTCTCTTTACAAGCCATTTTTCACCTCTATAATTCAAACGGAGCCTTGGTAATTGGGAAATTGGGGTTGTAGTAGGGATCTCCCTTTTCCAGGAAATCTCCCCAACGTGCCTGGAACTTACGTACTTCACCTTGAAATCTTTCCATCTTTTCCGGTGTATCTTCATATCCTCTAGACTTAGATTCATAATGATACCATTCGGAAAAAGCATTGTATACGACAAGATATCCTTTCTCTCTGACTTTCAGACAGAAATCAATATCATTACATGCTACTTTATAGGTCTCGGTCAATCCACCGACTTTCTCAAATATACTACGTTTCACCATAAGACATGCTGCCGTTACCGCACTGTAGTTACAATTCATCATAGGGCGCATCATATACCCCAGATCATTCCTTGGTATTCCATGGAAGACATGTCCTGCATAGCCTCCAAAACCAACAACTACGCCTGCATGCTGTACCGTATCATCATCATATAAGAGTTTTGCACCTACGATGCCCACTTCTTTACGACAACAGATGCCAAGCATCTCCTCTATCGCCGTTGGCGTGATCATCTCTGTATCATTATTTAGTAAAAGAATATATTCGCCCTTTGCGTGTGCCACGCCATAATTGTTGATAGCAGAATAGTTGAACTCACCTTTCCATGTCACAACATGAACATTATCATATTCACTTTGAATCTTATCGTAATAAGTAAACGTCGCATCCTCTGTACTGTTATTTTCCACTACTATGATCTCGAACCGGCGGTATGTGCTCTTTTCCTCGATCGAACGGATGCATTGATCCAAAGTATCCACCAGATCCTTATTCGCGATGACAACAGAGACAAGGGGGCTGCCCACCACCTTATATACTGTATGATAAATGCCCCACATGTCCGTCATAGTAACTGTCCCCTCAAGTCCAACCCTCTGCAGGTGACTCTCGATTGCTTTTCTTCCAGCCTCATAACAATACATTTTACTTGCAGGATCCTCTGCCGTAGAACCTGTGATCATGCGCCAGTGATACAAAATCTTTGGGATATGGCATATCTGTTTCGACTGCTCGATACACCGAAACATCACGTCATAATCCTGAGAGCCATCATATTCCGAGCGGAACCCTCCAACCATATCAATAATTGATTTCTTAACAACAAAAAAATGTGTAATATAGTTATGTGAACAGAACAGATCCATACTAAAATCCGGTTTAAAATTCGGATCCATGAACTTACTACTATCCTCATTTATCTTGTCTTCGTCTGTATATAAAATATCATAAGACTGCTCTTGCAAGCGACTGACCACTTCATATAGCGCATCCGGTTCCAACAGATCGTCATGATCTAACAGACCAACATACTCTCCTGTCGCCATGGAAAGTGCTGCATTCGTATTCCCGGAAATACCGCTGTTTTCCTCAAGTTCGCGATATAAAATGCGCGAGTCCTTCTTCTGATATTCCCTAATCGTATTTGCCAGTCGTTCATCGCCCATGCTGCCGTCTGCGATACATAATTCAAAATTGGAATATGTCTGTCCACATACCGATTCGATCATCTCACGCAAAACAGGAATCGGTGTCCTGTATACCGGAACAAGGATACTGATCCTTGGACGATAAGAAAAGTCCTTTTCCGACTCGCGTTGCTCCCGCTTGGCCTCTTCCGTAATGCGGTTCGCCAGAAACCATTGATGATACTCAGTCTTATCCATATTGCGATATGCCGTACGAAAGCCTTTCAGACCATGTTTCATCACGTGTTTGGTCATATGTTTGGCAATATGCACAGCCTTTTTTACACCACGCCCACATTTGCGCAATTTGCTGTTCCGTTTTGCCTGAATGCGCTTCATCTCGTATGCATAGGATGCACGATCTTCCTCGGCAACAATGGTCAGCCGGTAACGGATATGCACTTCCTTTTCCACATCTTTGACCGCAAACCAAGGATCACTGATATCCAGGAAATACCATACCCCTCCAATCAGTACACCGTTGCTTTTCACCCGATGCGTCAGATCATTACCCTGGGCATCCGTCAAAGAAAGCAAGCGCACATGGGTATACTGGTTCTCCAACGGATCAAACCTCACCGCCTGCACCCCATCCGGGACAAGGATATCTGCTTCCAGAATATCATCATTCAGATCTGCCATGACCTCCATTACATCTCGCTCTGAAAAACCTGCGCCTCGATCAAAATATACTTTTGCTTTTATCTTTTGCATTCTATTGTCAAGTATCTCCTTCACGTCAATTCCTTGTGTTCCTACTTTTCCATACATTTCACGAAGCGGAATCAAACTGCCCGTCACATAGTGCTGGAAATGCTCCTCCATAGCATCGAAAGTTCTTCTCTCCGCTTCCGATATGGCAACAAGTTCCATAAACCCATGGGCTATCAACTCATCGCACCGCTTATTCCGATATACGAAATAATGCAAAATACGATACATCATGTACTCTAAGGGCACCGGACACGCAAAGGTCCACTCATAGTCAAATAAATACGTCGTATTTTCTGCCAACACAAAATTATCCAGCACCATATCAATGTTGTTCATTACTCCGCACTGATACTGTCCTGGCAAATCCACGTCTCCAAAAATATGGCAAAATTCTTTCGTCTTTTCAAACTTTTCTTCCTGATATGCATCGCGTATCATATCCAGGTACTGCTGAATCATTACTTTCGCTTCTTCAAACGCTCCCCGTTCCAACATATCGTTGATCCGATCTTCTAACGTCTGGCCGGAGATATAAGGAAACTTCAAGCCTCCATTCCATGGCTGACATGAAAGCACCTCTATCTCTGTATTTAAAAAGCGCTCCTTTAAATCCTCATATGCTTCGTATAT
>CAVLBP010000166.1:0-2872 GCA_963661325.1 bacterium | reverse complement strand
ATCCTATATGTTATTTAAAACAACATTGTGTGATCACAATAATCCATTCACAAATACCAACAAACAAAAGGAGTACATACATGATGAAAACCCTGTCCACAACATTACTAGCAGATATTCTTAAGCAAAAAAGAGAAGAATTGCATCTATCGCAAAACGATCTTTCTAAACTAACGCATATAAACCGTTCCCTCATTTCTCGGATGGAACAGAAAGACTTCGTCCCATCCATACTACAGTTGGAATCACTTGGTCAGGCCTTAAACTTTGAATTAGATGACGTATTTATCAATTCTAACACCTCAAAATTCGTCTCTCCTTCACCATTGCATATTGCTGTGGCAGGCACCGGATATGTTGGGCTTTCCATTGCTACACTTCTTGCGCAGCATAATCATGTGACCGCCGTAGACATTATTCCTGAAAAAATTGAATTGATCAATCAGGGAAAATCTCCTATTCAGGATGAGTATATCGAAAAATACCTGGTAGAAAAAGACCTGGATCTCACCGCAACCCTTGATGGCGAATCCGCATATAAAGATGCTGATTATGTTATCATTGCTGCCCCAACTAACTACGACAGCAAAAAAAATTATTTTGATACTTCTGCTGTCGAGGAAGTTATTGAGCTCGTATTAAAAGTCAATCCCAATGCCATTATGGTTATAAAATCTACAATTCCAGTAGGTTACACCGAATTTGTACGAGAAAAATACCATACAAAGAATATTATCTTTAGTCCGGAATTCTTAAGAGAATCCAAGGCATTATATGACAACCTATATCCGAGTCGTATTATCGTTTCCACTGACAAAGATGATGACCGAATTGTGCAAGCCTCCCATGACTTTGCATCTCTTTTACAGGAAGGTGCCTTAAAAGAAAATATTGATACTTTGTTTATGGGCTTTACTGAAGCAGAAGCTGTAAAACTATTTGCTAACACGTATCTTGCTCTTAGAGTTTCCTATTTCAATGAATTAGATACCTATGCTGAGGTAAAACATCTAAACACACAAGATATCATAGACGGGGTTTGTCTTGATCCCCGCATTGGCAAACACTACAATAATCCAAGTTTTGGATATGGTGGCTATTGTCTGCCCAAAGATACAAAACAACTTCTGGCCAACTATAATGATGTGCCCCAAAACATGATGAGCGCGATTGTAGAAAGCAATCGCACAAGAAAAGATTTTATCGCAGATCGCGTTCTAGAATTGGCAGGTGCTTATGAAGCTAATAGCCAGTGGGACTCCACCAAAGAAAAAGAGGTCATCATTGGTGTTTACCGCCTTACCATGAAATCCAACTCTGACAATTTTCGCCAGTCTTCCATCCAAGGTGTGATGAAGCGAATTAAGGCCAAAGGCGCCAAAGTCATAGTCTATGAACCAACACTCACCAATGGAGATACCTTCTTTGGATCGGAGGTTGTAAATGACTTGGATAAATTTAAGGCAATGTCCCATTCTATCATCGCTAACAGATATGACACGTGCCTTGATGACGTAAAAAATAAAGTGTACACCAGAGACATTTTCAAAAGAGACTAAAAACAAAAGAAAGGATTACAGTTTTCATGCACAAAATTGATTTACACAACAAAACAATTCTTATAACCGGCTCTGCCGGATTTATTGGTAGTAATCTTATACTTGAACTTTTAAATTCACAATCTCCCATCCACATCATTGGAATTGATAATATGAATGATTACTATGATGTGAATATTAAAAAATGGAGATTAGCAGAAATCCAAAAATGTGCCTTAAAGCATAGTGACAGCACATATACATTTATAAAGGGCGATATATCCGATGCCGCCACAATCAACCACATTTTTGCTGATCACAAGCCTGCCATAGTTGTCAATCTTGCTGCACAGGCAGGTGTTCGTTACAGCATCACAAATCCGGATGCGTATATTCAGAGCAATCTGATTGGATTTTACAATATCCTTGAAGCATGCCGTCATAGTTACGATAACGGAACATCCGGCGTAGAACATCTTGTATATGCCTCATCATCTTCAGTGTATGGTTCCAATAAAAAGGTTCCCTACAGCACCGATGATAAGGTTGATAATCCCGTCTCTCTCTATGCCGCAACAAAAAAAAGTGACGAATTACTGGCTCATGCCTATAGCAAACTATATAATATTCCTTCCACCGGGCTCCGCTTCTTTACCGTATATGGTCCTGCCGGCAGACCGGATATGGCTTACTTTGGATTTACAGACAAATTATTACGCGGAGAGAAAATTCAAATATTTAATTATGGAAACTGCAAAAGAGACTTTACCTATATTGATGATATTGTAGAAGGGGTAAAACGGGTCATGCAAGGTGCTCCGGAACGCAAAAATGGCGAAGATGGTCTACCACTTCCGCCATATGCTGTATATAATATCGGCAATAGCAATCCAGAAAATCTACTAGATTTCGTCACTACCCTCCAGGAAGAATTAATCCACGCCAAGGTACTTCCGGAAAATTATGACTTTGAAAGTCAAAAAGAATTAGTTGCCATGCAGCCTGGTGATGTACCAATTACCTATGCAGATACAGCACCACTAGAAAAGGATTATGGCTTTAAGCCAAACACCAGCCTAAAAACGGGACTTCGTAAATTTGCAGAATGGTATAAAACTTTTTATAACATATAAGTTGTCGCGGATGCTTTGCAGCGGCGGCTAACCGGTGTTCTTCTCGTTTTGTTGTTTGTTATGGATGCGGTATCTCCAGCATATCCAGCAGCCGTATGACGACGTCCTGTCCGTCAAGACAAGTGTCTGTCAGCCAGCCTCTTTCGTCCTTCCACTGCGAAAGCCCACGGTAATAAAAGTGCTTTTGGCTGTCCTCAATGA
>CAVLBP010000165.1:0-2890 GCA_963661325.1 bacterium | reverse complement strand
GGGCGAAAAAGATGAGTAAAGACACAATTAAGAAAGTACTTGGAAAATCGCAAAAGTTATGGATCCTTTTAGCAATTATGCTGGTAATGACGATATTACAGCCCGGAGTTTTTTTGACCGCAGATAATATGAAAAGTATTTTGTTATCCATATCTATTTACGGGATTATGGTTTGCGGAACGATTTTTCCGATCCTTCTTGGAGGAATTGACTTGTCTGTTGGTGCCGTTGCGGCAGCGGCAGGTGCCTTGGCTGTAACACAGATCGTGTCACATGATTATTCCACCACTGGTGTTTTGATTGGCATTGCGGGCGGACTTCTTCTGGGATGTCTGGTAGGTCTCTTTCACGGACTGGTGGTTACACAGTTTGGCGTACCAGCATTCCTGATCACTCTGGCTACACAGAACATCGTGTACGGAATCGCACAGTTGTTGACGGGCAATAATGTAATTGCATGTATGAAACCGGAAGGCTTTGCATTCCTTGGCGGTGGTCGATTGTTTGGAATTCCATTTTCCATTTTTATTATGGCATTTATGGCTATTATTTCTTATGTGATTTTGAATAAGACAGTACTTGGAAGAAATACCTATGCGGTAGGTGGAAATCCGGAAGCCTGTCGTTTGTCCGGTGTAAAGAGCCGTATGGTCACAATTATTGCTTATGTGGCATCGGGATTTACAGCAGCATTGGCAGGTATTGTACTGGCAAGCATGAACCGTCAGGCAATTGCAAAAGCAGCGCAGGGATATGATAACTATGTATTGACAGCCCTCGTAGTTGGCGGTGCTTCCCTGATGGGTGGCGAAGGTTCGGTTCTGGCGGCTATCTGGGGTGCATTCCTGGTAGGTGTTGTGCAGAATGGATTACGTCTGATGGGTGTTACATCTGATTATCATGGAATCTTTAAATGTATTGTAATTGTAATAGCCGTTGCTCTGGATGCACAGATCCGTTATAAAAAGAGCGGATTACAGAAAGGTGGCCTTTTCAAGAAAAAGACAAAATCAGAAGCATAGGAATCAAAGAGTAAGAAGAAAAGTTGAGGTAATGTGGAATGAGAATCATTGATGCACATGTTCATGTATTTAAAAATCTTCAGGGATTTCGTGGGGAAGGAGAATTGTACCCAATAGGAAATGGAAAAGCAAGATGGGCAAATGGTGATGAAGTGCAAATGATTCCACCTTACCTTGGAGATAGTGCATTTACCTATGAGTCATGTTATCAGTTTCTGAAAGAAATGAATGTAGAAAAAGCGGTTCTGCTTCAGGGAAGTTTCTACGGATTTGCGAATGAATATGTAGCAGAAGCCGTAAAAGAATATCCGGAAATGTTTATCGGTGCAGGGACTTATGATCCGATGTGTGCAGATGCAGACAAGATCCATGAGCGGCTGGTTCGTGAATTGGGATTTAAAATACTAAAATTTGAAACCAGTTCAGGAGGTGGACTAATGTCCTACCATCATCCATATAATTTAAAAGAAGTATTTCTTCCAATCGCAAAAAAATGCGAGAAACAGAAAGTGGTCATGGTATTAGATGTCGGAAGTCCGGGGATGGAAAGTTTCCAGCCGGAGGCTGTTAGAGAGATAGCAGAGGCTTGTCCGGGATTAAGTATTGTCATTTGCCATTTGTTGGCACCAACATTAAAAGATCATGATACAGGAATTTTTGAAGAAAGCATGAAGTGTCTGAAACGAGATAACATATATTTTGATCTTGCAGCAATACCATTTAATGTACAGCCGGAGGAGTATCCGTTTCCAACAGGGATTGACTACATAAAAAAAGCAGTTGAAATCGTGGGAGCAGACCATTTGCTCTGGGGAACAGATATTCCTTCTGTGCTGATCATGAACACTTATGAAAGGCTCATAAACTATATAAGGGAAAGCGGTGTATTTGCCCCGTCAGAATTGGAAAAGATCTTTTACGAAAATGCAAAGAGGGTGTATCCATTTTAGAGATACAAAGAACGGAGGAAGAAGATGTACTTTGTAGACAAATTGAAAAATTGTCACCCAAAAGATGGCGAAGTCGCTATATTCTGGCTTGGACAGGCAGGATTTTTATTGAAAAACAGTCACGATGAAGTCCTTGCCGTTGATCCGTATTTGTCAGATGCAGTAGAACGGATCTGTGGACTGAAAAGATTGATGATGCCGGTAATGGAAGCGGAAGAATTGAATCCGGATGTGGTTGTGATCAGCCATCATGATGAAGACCATTTGGATATGGATATTATTCCAGCTATGTTGAAACGAAATCCGGAGACAAAATTATATGCACCTAAAACTGCTTATGATATGTGCGTCGATGCGGGCATTTGTAAGGAACAGTTGGTTCTTTTTGATGAGGGCGCGAACGACAGGTTCAAAGGATTTGAACTGGAGGCTGTTTTTGCAGATCATGGCGATCATGCACCGGATGCCATCGGCATGCTGATCCGAACAGAAGGATACTTGTTTTATTTTTCAGGAGACACTTCTTTTCAGTGTAAAAGAATGCAGTATGCGGCATCAAAGGATGTGGATGTTTTAATTCTTCCTATTAATGGAGAATATGGAAACATGAATGCCTGCGAGGCTGTTGAGATGGTCAATCTTGTCAAGCCAAGATTGACGATACCGAGTCATTTCTGGACTTTCATACGACATGGAAGTGAGCCATACATGTTTGACAGAGAGATGCGGTTGGAAGCAAAAGACAGCGAATATTATTTCATGTGTCAGGGAGAAATGATTATATGGGATAAAAATCACAGAGTTTGTTAAAATTTTGCTAATGACTTTTCTGCCACGCTAGGTTATTATTATAGTATTACTATTTTCACAGGTATGAAATCCGAGGGTGGAATACTTGAAAGAAAACAAACAGCGCAG
>CAVLBP010000164.1:0-2908 GCA_963661325.1 bacterium | reverse complement strand
TCACAAAGGAGTGCGTGGAACTGGGACTAAAAGAGATCAAGCCGTGGTCATTCATGGGAGATGTCGGAGCCGTAGTTTGTCAGCATGCAGCAGAAAACGGCTATACCGTTGTGCGTGAGATCGGTGGACATGGCTGCGGTCTGGAATTCCATGAGGAACCATGGATCGGCTATCATACCAAGCCGGGAACAGAAATGCTGATCGTGCCGGGCATGACCTTTACCATTGAGCCTATGGTCAATGCCGGAACAGAGCGTATTTATACCGATCAGGAGAACGGCTGGGAAGTCTATACCTTAGACGGTCAGCCGTCTGCACAGTGGGAATATCAAGTTGCCGTGACGGAAGATGGCGTGGAGGTGCTTTCTTACTAGATGAACAAGCGTATTTTGTTTGTGCATACCAGAGAACTTTGCTATTATTCCGGTTCTTACTTTTTGCAGCAGATGCAAAGAGAGACCGCAAAACTCGGCATAGAAAGTCAATATTTTAGTCTGGGTCAGGATCTTTCCTCCTTGGAGGAGATTCTGGGCAGGCATTATGATGGGGTAGTGGATATCAATTCCAAACTACCCTATTTTGTATTAGATGATGACCGACGTTTTTTGGACGTTCTGGGTGCACCTTTTTATAATTATATCGTGGATCATCCCCTCTACCATCATCCGGGGCTGATCTTTCCTTTGAAAGATTATCATGCCATTGCCATCGATCATTGTCACAAGTCATACATGGAAAAGTATTATCCGCATTTGCAGCAGGTAGCTTTTTTACCGATCGGGGCGACGCAGAGCAGACTTGCAGATGTCATCCCTTACGAAAAACGGCAGATCCCGCTTTTGTTTCTGGGGACCTATGAATCAGAAGATGGTATGCTGGAAAAGTTTAGGAACCTATGTCAAAAAACTTTTACAGACCAGAGGATCCGGCAGGAATTTCAGGATCTTGGCATGGCACTTTTGGAAGTCATGCTGGCGGGCAAGGAATCGGCAAATGGAGAGCGGATAGAGATCCCTATGGAAGAAGCCTTGGCAGACCTTGTGGATCAGGAAAAATTGCAGGATGGGGATTATGGCACCAAAGATTTTGCAGTCCTTATGAATTATCTTTACCTGATCGATAAATATGTGCGTAATGCCAGAAGACATAAGGTGCTTTCTTATGTGGCGGATTTGAAAGTACCGCTGACTGTCGTTGGAGAGGGCTGGGAAAAGACGCCGCTGGCAGGGCAGGCACAGGTAAGGCTTTTGGGAGCGAAGCGGATCGAAGAAACCTACGATCTGCTGGCAAATGCCAGACAGGTGCTGGATGTCAATCCTCTTTTTGCCGATGGCGTGCATGACCGTGTGACTTCTGCCATGATAAACGGCTGTCTGTGCTGTAGTGATATGTCCATGACGGCGGACCCTGTCATGGGGGACGGCAGACACATTTGCCACTATAGCAACTGGGATCCGGATCCGCTGGGCTATGCCTTGATGGAAATGCCGCTGGAAGAGCAAAAAGAAATGGCTGAGTGCGCAAAGACCTATGCCGAGGATCATTATTCCTGGCAGGCGCATGCAAAGAAACTCTTGAACCTGATGCAGATCAGACCATAAAGGAAAACATACAAAAGGCGGGCAACCATACATCTGTGATGGGCACCCGCCTTTAGTAATGTTCTGTTGTCGTATTGTCCAATGGACGATACCTCTCTTTCTTTTCAATTATCTATTGCACTCGTTAATACGTATCTCCTATCTAACAATCTCTGTAATTGCATATGCTTCTCAATTTCTAATAATTTTATTAAGGACTAAGACTGTCCGCGTCTGAAAGTGCTACTACCTTGTTAAATAAGATTCTGATCTATACCAATCAGAGTGGTTAAGATAAGGATGAAAATTCTGGTGGTCTGTACCTCCTTTACTTAGATTTTATCGCTGATACGAGAAACGTTTTATTCGTTGTGCTCGTTCTTTGTTTGTGATTATATAATATCTCATAATTATCACCATGTCAACAATAAATTAGAAAATAGTAGAATAAATATTAAAATGTCGCAATATTCAGAAAACTGCGGATGAACCATAAGAAGGGGATTGCATATGATAGATTACGGAGGTGGCATATGGAGCAAAAGGAGATTGTGGCGGAAGAAAAGGTCATCGACAAAAGTACAGGAGTCGGTATTCTGATCGTGGATCAAAGGCAGGTCTACATGGCAAAATTACTGGAAGAAAGAGGCTATCATCTGATCACGTGGGATCTGCGAGAGGGTCAGATGCCACGGGGCAAAGATCCTATCTGGTGCGCGGGTGTCCTGATCCTGCCGGTCCCGGTCAGTCGTGTGCAGGATATGGCACGTCTGGAACAATGCCTGATCATGCACAGATATGACATTCAAATGTGTATTGGCGGGGCATTTCCACAGGAATTGAAAGAACTTCTGGATCAATATGAGATTCCATGGCTGGATGTTCTGGCAGATTCCGGGGTGGCAATGAAGAATGCGATTGCTACGGCGGAGGGCTGTATTGCCGAACTCAGCCGTCTGATGCCGGTCAATATAGAAGATGCCAATATCATTGTCATGGGATTTGGAAATTGCGGCAAACCGATCGCAGAGAAACTTTACTGCATGGGAGCACATGTTTCTGTGGTGGCACGGAGTGAAAAAGCCTTATCTATGGCGCATTACTTTGGTTTTATGGACTATCCCATGGATGCGGCTATCCCTTACAAAGAGGCAGATGCCATCATCAATACGATCCCGGCACTTGTCATCACGAAAAAGGAGATCGACCTTTTGCATGAAGATGCGGTTGTTTTGGATATTGCATCAGCACCGGGAGGTTGTGACGGCGCCTATTGCAGAGAAAAGAATGTGCCTTACAAACTGGCATTGGGACTGCCTGGATTGTAT
>CAVLBP010000163.1:0-2961 GCA_963661325.1 bacterium | reverse complement strand
CTTACTATATATGCGTTGAAGGGTCTTGGTAATATAAACCACTTGATTTTCCATGTCAATGTCCTTCCATTGTAAGGCACAGATCTCGCCGATACGCAGACCACTACTCAGGCACAGGGCGATTCCTACAACCCGAGGTGTAAGGTCGGTCGCAGCATAATTTATAATTTTTTGTTGTTCGAAAGCAGAAAAGATATACTCGTTTTCCAAATCCACATTTTTCTTTTTATTGGGTGCAATATAAATATGCACCTTAAACTGTGGCAGATATTCTTTTCGCACAGCATAATTCAGTGTCTGTTTGACAAGTACGATCCAATTTTGTATCACACTATTTTTTCTGGGTTTGCCATCATGTAAGCGCATTTCCTGCCATTGAAATGTGCAATCCTGCAATATATCTTCTGTAATTTCGGATATTTCATATTCTCCCAACATAGGAAGAATATAGGCGCGCATTTCATAGGCATATAATGCATAGGTCGATTCCTTCACATAATGTTTCTTTTCTGCCATCCATTCTTCTACCAAATCCTTATACTTCATCATTTTCATTCCTCCTGCAAAATATTTTTCACTCTATTATAAATTTCTGTCCTTATTGGTTTTCAATGAGGTCACATTACACAAGAAAGATTAAGAGGATATGTTATGAAGGTAGTTTTACTGGCTGGTGGCTTAGGCACGCGCATCAGCGAAGAAAGCCATTTGCGCCCAAAGCCAATGATCGAGATTGGTGGTAAGCCTATCTTATGGCACATCATGAAAGAATACTCCTACTACGGATTTAATGAATTTATTATCTGTGCCGGATATAAACAGCATGTCATCAAAGAATGGTTTTCGGACTATTACCTGCACAACAGCGATATCACGTTTGATTTTACAAACGGCGGCGTCACAGAGATACATAGCAATGTTGCCGAGCCGTGGAAGGTCACGATCGTTGACACCGGACTTAACACCATGACAGGCGGACGTGTAAAACGTATCCAAAATTATGTCGGCAATGAGCCTTTTATGCTCACCTACGGGGATGGTGTGTGCGATATCAACATTCAGGAATTACTCAAATACCATCAGGAAAAGGGCAAACTTGCCACTATGACTGCCGTCCGTGTCAGCCAGCGTTTTGGCGTCTTAGACATCGACAAGGAAACCATGTCTGTCAAGTCATTCCGCGAAAAATCCGAAGCCGATGTATCACGCATCAATGCCGGGTATATGGTCTTAGATCCGGAAATATTTAACTACATTGATGGCGATGATACCGTATTTGAGCAGACCCCTTTGCGCACGCTTGCCAAAGAAGGACAACTTGTCGCCTACAAATATAACGGTTTTTGGCAGTGTATGGATACCAAGCGTGAAATGGAAGAGCTTGAAGGGATGATCGCAGACGGAACTGCCCCTTGGATGGTTTGGGAGAAGTAGGTTATGAAATTGGATTTAAATTGGTTTAAAGATAAAAAGGTACTTGTTACCGGACATACAGGCTTTAAGGGTTCTTGGCTATGTAAGATCCTGATCGATGCCGGTGCAGAAGTGACCGGCTATTCCCTAGCCCCATCTACGACGCCTGCCCTTTTTTACATCGCTGATATTGAAAACAAAATGAACTCTATCATAGGCGATATCCGCGATCTGAAGCACCTGATGGAAGTTTTTGATCAGGTACAGCCGGAGATCGTACTGCATCTGGCAGCCCAGCCTATTGTCCGTGATTCTTACAAGGATCCGGTCTATACATACGAAACAAACGTCATGGGAACGGTCAACATCTGTGAATGCGTGCGATTGCATCCATGCGTCAAGTCGTTTTTGAATGTGACAACAGACAAGGTCTATAAAAATAATGAATGGGAATGGGGCTATCGCGAAAATGAGCCTTTGGATGGATTTGATCCTTATTCCAATAGTAAATCATGTTCCGAATTGGTGACGCACTCTTATATTAATTCCTTTTTCTGCGACCGGGATCTTGCGGTTTCCACGGCACGTGCGGGAAATGTGATCGGTGGTGGCGATTTTGCAAATGATCGTATCATCCCGGATTGTGTACGCGCTGCCATGGTCGGTCGTGATATTGTTGTGCGCAATCCGCACTCCACCAGACCTTATCAGCATGTATTAGAGCCTCTCTATATGTACCTGATGATTGCCAAAGGACAATATGAAGATCGAAATCTTGCCGGATTCTATAATGTCGGTCCGGACGATCTCGACTGTGTTACAACCGGCGAATTGGTAGATCTTTTCTGTGCATCTTGGAATCAGGACAATCTTGGCAGTCCTGTCAACTGGATTGATCAGGCAGAAGCCAATGCCCCACATGAGGCAAACTTTTTAAAACTGGATTGTTCCAAGATCAAACGTACCTTTGGATGGTCTCCACGCTGGGGCGTAAAGGATGCCATCGCAAAAACTGTGGAATGGTCCAAAATATATGCCACAAATGGTGACATTTCAGGATGTATGGAAAAACAGATAAAAGATTTTTTTAATATTTAAAGACAGGAGATCATATATGTCAGATTGGAAGAATGAAAACGAAGCTCGCGAGCAGATCAAATCGCTCGTTGCAGAATATTATGAAAAATATAAAAAACCTGAACAGGAAAAAGGATTTGTACCCGGAAATCGTCTCTCCTACGCTTCTCGTGTTTACGACGAAAAAGAGATGTGTGCGCTCACAGATGCCACACTTGATTTCTGGCTGACAACCGGTCGCTTCGCAGATCAGTTTGAGAAAGAATTTGCCGCATGGATCGGTGTCAAATGGGCACACTTGGTAAACAGTGGATCCTCTGCCAATTTGATCGCCTTTATGGCATTGACTGCACCGGAACTTGGTGACCGTCAGATCAAAAAAGGCGACGAGATCATCACCGTTGCATGCGGATTTCCGACAACGGTAACCCCCGCCATCCAATATGGTGCTGTGCCGGTGTTCGTAGATGT
>CAVLBP010000162.1:0-2975 GCA_963661325.1 bacterium | reverse complement strand
CGGCAACCGACTCCGGTCTGCGGCAGATATAGCAGATGTCCTCATAATCATCCTTTTTGTCGTTATTCGGATCTGCGACACTTGGGTCTACCGTGCTATCGCCTGTCACTTCTACGACATCCGCATCCTTATTTTCTTCTTCATCTATTACTTCTCTAAAATCATTATCGTGTTCTGACATATTTTTTCCTACTTTCTCTTTTACTTATATTAGAGAATTATAAAACAAAAAAGGGGGAAACTCAACCGAGTTCCCCCATATTTGCATCTCTGTTATCGAATTTCTTCTATGTAATGGATCGAATCGCTTTGATTGAGTCCATTGATGAAGTCTGCATGTGAACATCGCTTGTTCAGATTGATCACGACCATAAGCACCGTGTCCTTCCCCTGTAAGGATTGCCGCTTCTGCTTGTCAATGGAAGATATCTCGTAGCCATTCTTGGTCACATAATCGTAAAGCACCTCGATGCCGTCTGATTTATCCACTTCCAGATACAACTTGATCTTGGTGTTGTGCTCATCCACATAATGACTTAAGGATGTCAGCACAGTCATGACGAAAGCGATAAAGAAGAAAGCCAGCAGGCTTCCCGCGATATATCCCGCGCCGATCGCAATGCCAAGACAGGCGGTCGTCCATAGACTCGCCGCTGTGGTCAATCCTTTGACATAATTCTTTCCGGTTACAATGATCGTACCTACACCAAGAAAACCTATGCCGCTGATGACCTGCGCTGCAAGTCGGGCAGGATCTCCCGTGCCATAAGTCACTACCAGATATTCATCCGTGATCATGGCAATGGTGGCACCCAGACAGACCAGCGCAAAAGTGCGCAGACCTGCGGGTTGCCCGTGCGATCCACGCTCCAAGCCGATCGATCCCCCCAAGACCGTTGCAAGCGCCAGACGCACAAATACAGAGAGCAAATTAAACTGCTCTAAATATTGTAACATTTCCATGTCGTCCCCTTATTGTATATTATCTTAACCTACTACCTCTTTTGCGATATCCGGGTAGTTGGTGATGATGGCATCCACGCCATACTGACAGCACATTTCCATATATGGTCTTTCGTTGACTGTCCAGACGTTGAGTTTGAGTCCTTTTTCCTTGCATTCTTTGACAAATCCATCATATTGCAGGTTGTAAAGTGCAGGATGGAGTGCATTGACACCGTGCCTTGCGCCGTAAGACGGCATATCGATCGGACCGTCTGCATACAAAAATCCCACCTCTGCATCCGGCTTCAACTCGTGGATGCGTGTCACTGTGTAATGGTTGAAGGAAGAATAGCATACGCGGTCTTCCATGCCCATTTCCTTGGTCAGGGCTAAGATCTTCTCCTCGATCTTTTCATAAAATACCACACCGGTCTTGATCTCAATATTGATAAAGAGTCCGGTCGGCTTTAAGTGTTCAAACACTTCTCGCATGGTAGGAATATCGGCATGCTCATACTCCGGTTTGGTGCGGTTGTAATTGAACGCCCGCAATTCTTCCAAAGTATAATCCTTGACCCATCCCTTGCCGTCGCTGGTACGGTCGATCGTCTCATCATGGATGACTACGATCTGATCGTCCTTTGTCAACTGGATATCCAGTTCCACGCCGTCAGCGCCTAAATCTACCGCCTTCTGAAAAGCGGCAAGTGTGTTTTCCGGTGCATATCCGCTGGCTCCTCTATGCGCCCATACAAGTGGTTTTGTGCTCATTATGTATTACTTCCTCTCTCTTAATCTTCAAAATCAAATGCATCAATACCCTGCTTGATACCTTCTCTGCTGTCGCCATGTTTTACGAACTGCATGGTAATAAATGCGATCACCATGAATACCGCGGCATATGGAAACAAGGTCTTGTAGCCGACATGCTCCATCAAAAATCCTGCAACGATCGGTGTAACGATCTGTGCTGACATACTAAAGGTATAGTAATATCCGGTAAACTTACCGATATCGCTTCCCTTACACATTTCCAGAACCATCGGCAGACTGTTGACATTGATGCCTGCCCAGCCAAATCCTACTAACAAGAAGAGAACATAGAGAACCGGGCTGAAGGTGTCACTCATAAGTGAAAATGCAAGTGCCACAACAAAACTGATCAGCATCAGAATGATGCCACTCAAAATGGTCTTTTTACGTCCGATCTTGGCTGCGATAGAGCCCACCGGAACATAGGCTAAGATGGCACCACCGGTTGCAACGGTAAGGCAAAGGGATGCCTGACCGGTCGTCATCTCCCATACACTCTTTGCGTATGTGGTAAACCAGGTCTCCAGCGCATTGTAAGCAAAGAACCAGAAAGCAACGGAAAGGAGCAGGAAGATCAGACTTCTCTTGACATCCTTTGGCAGTTCTGCATTGCCGGATTCGTCCTGTACTTCCAGATTTTCTTCCGGATGTGCTGCCTCATATTCGCGCATCTGCTTGTTCAGATCTACTTCATCAACTGTGATCATAACGATCATAACGGCTACGACCATGATCCCTGCTACGATAAGGAAGATCGGGAAATAGTTCTCATGCTCACTCTTGGAGTTCAAAGTCACGCTGGCGATCACCAGATACATGATACCGCCCAGTGCTCCCATCAGGTTGATGATGGCATTGGCTCTGCTTCTCAGTGGCTTTGGCGTGATATCCGGCATCAAAGCAACTGCCGGGCTGCGGTAAGTTCCCATAGCAACCAAAAGTGCTCCCAAGACACCGATAAAGAGTGCCAGTTTGGCTGTCGACGGGTTCTCATAGTAAGAATTGTCAATGAGCGGGATCAAAAGCATCAAGATAACTGCCGCGATCGTTCCAAACAGGATAAAAGGCTTACGCTTGCCCCATCTGCACTTGCACCGATCAGAAATACCGCCAAAGAGCGGCAGTAAGAATAAGGCAAGTACATTGTCCGCTGCCATGATAGCACCGGAGATCGTCTCATTCATGTGGAATGTGTAGGTCAGGATGATCGGAATGAT
>CAVLBP010000161.1:0-2976 GCA_963661325.1 bacterium | reverse complement strand
CACTTGTCCTGTTTTTTATCATGACGGTATGGAGCTATCTGGTGGGCGGACAGTTTGGAGTGGCATATACCAAAGACTTTGCCATGGATCGGCTGGCAAGTCTTTTGATGGCAAGTGGATCGGATGTCATGGTCTTTGGAAAAGAAGTTACAGCGATCGGTCTGCTCTGGTTTTTGCCGGCACTTTTCTTTGCCCGTCTGCTTTTGGATGCCATTCATTTGCTGATGCCGAAGAAATGGGAAAGTTTGATCATACTTGCATGGGCACTGGTGCTTACCCTGCGCCTGTCACTGCCGCTGGCTTTGGATCTGGGACTTGCCGGGATGGGCTTTGTGGACATAGGTATCTGGTTAAGAGAAAAATTGCCGCAGTGGGAGCAGGAAGGAAAAAAGAAGGTCACGACTGTGGATAAGGCACTGATCGGTGCATTTGTATTCTGGTTTGTTTCTTTCCTATTACAGGAAGCATCTGCCGTGCCTGCTTTTGACATGGCAAAAAGAGACTATGGCATCACTTTTCTTGGGCTTGCCATGGCTGCCTGCGGCAGTCTTAGCCTCATACTCTTGTGCAAAAAATTAGAAAAGTATGTGCGCACGGATGGATTTTTGGCGACCTGTGGCAGATACAGCATGCTGCTTCTTTCCATACATTATCTGGGATATCTGCCTTATCTGTATTATGGCTCTCTTTTTGATCTGGTTGGAATCCGGTGTGTGGTTCGGCTCATTCTGGAAGTCAGTTTCTGTTTTTTTCTTATTTTATGGAAGAAAAAGAAGGATATGCAGCAGGATCTCTGGTGGAGCCGGATGGGCTTTCTGGCAGTCTTTCTGCTACAGATGAACTACCTGCTCTTTTGTCGTTTCCCCGGAGGTTTGCAGTATGACTCCATCAACCAGTTGACCCAGGTCGTGACCGGCAATTATAGCAATCACCATCCGATTTATCACACCATCTGGCTGACACTGGGCGTAAAGATAGCAGAACTTTTGGGCGGAGATCTGACGCTGGGGGTATTCTTTTTTACTGCGACCCAGGTCTTAGTCTTTTCCTATATGGTGTCCTATCTTTTAAAGACATTGCAGCAGACCGGTATCAGGCAGAGAAATCTGGGAATCATACTGGGCTATTTCCTGCTGTTCCCCTATCATCTTTTCTTTGCTGCTTATGTCAATAAAGATACACTCTTTACCTGCTGCGGTGTCGTTTTTGTTGTGGCATTTTACCGCCTGTCCTGTGCGCGATTTGCAGGATCGAAACGGGCAGATGTCTGGCATATGCTGATGGGCGGGCTGGGCGTATCTCTCTTGCGGAGCAATGGGCTGATTGCCATCGCTATTTTGCTTTTTCTCTTTTTATTGGGACATAAAAAGGGAGGCGAAAGCACCCGTTTATCTGTCATGGGAGGCGTGGTGGCAATCTCTGTGGTCTTAGCGGCAGGGCAGCGTCTGTTTCCGGAAATTGAGCCGGGCTATGAATCCGAAAAATTTTCCATTCCTATCCAGCAGATCTCGCGTGTGGTCGCGGAGGATAAGACTTTATCCAAAGAGGAAAGACAGGTGATAGATGCGCTGTGTTCGGAGGTTTCCCATATGACGGGGCAGACCTTTTCGCAGTTTATCCACGACAATTACAATCCCTGGCGTGCGGATGAGATCAAGGGGCAGATCCAGTTCTGGGGGCGGGATGCGTATCTGAAAGACCACAAGGCGGCATATCTGAAACTCTGGGTGACGCTCGGACTTCGTTACCCGGATACCTATTTTCAGGCTTGGGTTAAAATGACCAATGGTTATTGGGGCTGGCGGGGCTATTCTGATTATCAGCATGTCATTTATGAAAATGATCTTGGGGTAAAAAATACTGTTTTGCTGCCCAAGGTCAATCAGGCTGTCAATGCCTATCTGCTTTTTATGCAGGGAAATGCGGTTATGAAATATTTCCTGCATCCATCAACCGCATGGTGGGGCTGCGTGGTCTTTTTGCTGATGCAGTTACGAAAAAAACGTGTGAGAGGAAATCTTTATGTGCTGCCACTGACGGTGGTCTGGACACTTTTTGTCGCGGTGCCGCTGAATGGGGAAGTCCGCTATGTTTACATATTATATGGCTGCCTGCCGTTTTTGGCAGCGATCTTATTTGACCGGACCTCGGAGTAGGTCTGTTTACAAAAATTTTAGAATTATTTGCTTGCATTTGATCAGAAATGATACTATCTTATTAAAGAAGGGATTCTAGAAGATTTTCTTAGGAAAAATCGTGCGGAGGTGCTTATGTTGTGTTTGTTTGAATATGATCAGGAGAAACATATGAAAGATACCTACGAGGAGGGCGTAGAGGATGGAGAGAGACGCATGGCTTGCCTGTCCGAAAAACTGGCAGAGCAAAATCGTATAGATGACCTGGTGCGGGCAACGAAAGATGCGGCGTATCGGGAGAAATTGTATCTGGAAATGCAGATTAATTGAGGACATATATCCTGCATTCCCGACGAAACCTAATGCATAAGTTATGATAAGAGTAGTCGTTCTGTAGACTTTAACATAAACAGAACGGCTATTTTATTTTGTTGTGATTTTCAAAGTCATATTATATAGAAAAACTGCAAGTTCATGAGCCGATAATTTATCTTCATCATTGGATAATAGCCAGTTGCGAATAGTACTTCCGTAACCATAGATCATGATACGATTGATCATGGCTTGTTCCGTTTTGGTGTAGGGTAAATTCCGAACTAAATTGTTAGAAACATTACTACACATAAGTTCGGTTATTTTATTTGAAAAAGAAGGATCGACTTTGAAAATGGAAATGATCTGGCTGTAATTAGTCTTAGTCAGCCCTACGATAATATTTTCCATACCGGCTACTGAATTTTGTGGGGCAAGAGAAGCCCAAGTCTGTCTGGATTGCTCTAGAATTTCATCTTCAATTTTTTCTAAAAGGTCATAAATATCCAAATAATGTTTATAAAAGGTG
>CAVLBP010000160.1:0-2989 GCA_963661325.1 bacterium | reverse complement strand
TTGGAGACCTACGGCGCAGATGCGATCCGCTGGTACTTCTATACAGCAAGTGCACCATGGATCCCGAAGAGATTTTCCGGCAAACTGGTACAGGAAGGTCAGAGAAAGTTCATGGGAACCCTGTGGAACACCTACGCATTCTTTGTACTTTATGCTAATATCGATGAATTTGACGCAACAAAATATACACTTGAATATGATAAATTATCCGTTATGGATAAGTGGATCCTTTCCCGCCTCAATTCGGCTGTGAAGGATGTGGATGACAATCTGGCAAACTATCGTATTCCTGAGGCGGCAAAGGGATTGGATGCTTTTGTCGATGATATGAGCAACTGGTATGTACGCCGCAGCCGTGAACGTTTCTGGGCAAAGGGCATGGAGCAGGATAAGATCAATGCTTACATGACACTTTATACTTGTCTGGTTACCATCTGTAAGGCGGCAGCACCGATGATCCCATTCATGACAGAGGAGATCTATCAGAACCTTGTCAGAAGCATTGATGCAGCAGCACCGGAAAGTATCCATCTGTGTGATTATCCGGTTGCCAATGAGAAATGGATCGACAAGGAATTGGAAAGCAACATGGACGAACTCTTAAAGATCGTCGTTATGGGACGTGCCTGCCGAAATACAGCAAACATCAAGAACCGTCAGCCGATCGGTCAGATGTATGTCAAGGCAGAAAAAGACCTGCCGGAGTTTTACATGGATATTATCGCAGATGAATTGAATGTCAAGAAAGTGACCTTTACAGGTGACGTGGCAGACTTTACTACCTATACCTTCAAGCCACAGCTTCGTACCGTTGGACCGAAATACGGCAAGTTCTTAAAGGGCATCCAGCAGGGCTTGGCTGAATTGGACGGCAACGCTGCCATGGCAGAACTGAAAGCAGATGGCGTACTCAGACTGCCGCAGGTAGATGCATCCATCGAACTTTCTGAGGAAGATCTTTTGATCACCATGACCCAGAAAGAGGGCTATGTGACAGAAAACGATGCGGATATGACCGTGGTATTGGATACCAACCTGACAGAGGAACTGCTGGAAGAAGGATTTGTAAGAGAGTTGATCAGTAAGATCCAGACCATGCGTAAGGAAGCAGACTTTGAAGTCATGGATCAGATCAAGGTATTTTATCAGGGATCCGAAAAAGTCGGTCACATCTTTGACGAGAACTGTGATACAATCAAAAAAGAAGTTTTAGCAACAGAGATTACCGCTGGCAGCCAGGGCGATTACAAGAAGGAATGGAACATCAATGGCGAGAAAGTTACTCTGGGAGTTTCAAAACAATAATGAGATTTCTACGAAGAAAGGAGCCTAAGCAGATGGTTCATACTTTTGACAAAAAAGCATTCAAAAAACAGATTAAGGAAAATGTAAAACTCTTATATCGCAAGGAGTTTGAGGAAGCAGATGATCAGGAAGTCTACCAGGCAGTTGCACTGGCAGTCAAAGACGAAGTCATTGACAACTGGCTGGCGACCCAGAAGACCATGGAGAAAAAGGATCCAAAGACCGTATATTATATGTCTATGGAATTCTTAATGGGCAGGGCATTGGGCAACAATATGCTCAATCTCTGCCACTACGATGAGATTTCAGAATGTCTGGATGAATTGGGATTTGATATCAATGCGATCGAGGATCAGGAGCCGGATCCTGCACTTGGCAACGGCGGTCTGGGAAGACTGGCAGCCTGCTTTATGGATTCCCTTTCCACCTTGGGATACCCGGCATATGGCTGTGGCATCCGTTATCGCTACGGTATGTTCAAGCAGAAGATCGAGGATGGTTATCAGAAAGAAGTGCCGGACAACTGGTTAAAGAATGGTTATCCGTTTGAGATCAAGCGGCCGGAATATGCACATGAAGTCCGTTTTGGCGGCTATGTCAGAACCGAGCAGGGCGAGGACGGCAACCTGCGATTTATCCATGAAGGTTATTCTTCTGTGATCGCAGTGCCTTATGATATGCCGATCGTGGGCTTTGACAACAACATGGTCAACACCCTGATGATCTGGGATGCAGAGCCAAAGGAAGTCTTTAGTCTGGATTCCTTTGACAAGGGTGAATACGACAAGGCGGTTGAGGAAGAAAATCTGGCACGCAATCTTGTCGAGGTCCTCTATCCAAACGACAATCATATCTATGGCAAGGAACTCCGCTTAAAACAGCAGTACTTCTTTGTATCTGCAAGTTTGCAGCGTATTCTCTGCCGCTACAAAAAACATCATGACGACATTCGTAAATTATACGAAAAAGTCACGATCCAGATGAACGATACCCATCCGACCTTAGCAGTTGCAGAACTCATGCGCTTGCTTATAGATGAGGAGGGCTTGAGTTGGGATCAGGCTTGGGAAGTTACGACCAAGACCTGTGCATATACTAATCACACCATCATGGCAGAGGCTCTGGAAAAATGGCCAATCGAGATCTTCTCCCGCTTACTTCCGAGAGTTTATCAGATCGTTGAGGAGATCAACCGTCGTTTTGAGATCGAGATCCGCGACCGCTTCCCGGGAGACGAGGAGAAGGTTGCCCGCATGGGAATTATCCGTGACGGACAGGTCAAGATGGCACATCTTGCCATTGCGGCAGGCTATTCTGTCAACGGTGTGGCAAAACTTCACACAGAGATCTTAAAGACCCAGTCTTTAAAAGATTTCTATGATATGTACCCGGAGAAATTCAACAATAAGACCAATGGTATCACACAGCGCCGTTTCCTCTTACATGGAAACCGTCTTTTGGCGGACTGGGTGACAGACCACATTGGTAAGGAATGGATCACCGATCTGTCCCAGATGAAAAAGTTAGAACTCTATGCGGACGATAAAAAGGCACAGCATGAGTTCATGAACATCAAATACCAGAACAAACTGCGTCTGGCAGAATATATCAAAGAACACAATGACATCGAGGTCGATCCGAGATCTATCTTTGATGTGCAGGTAAAACGTCTGCATGAGTATAA
>CAVLBP010000159.1:0-3076 GCA_963661325.1 bacterium | reverse complement strand
TGATTTTATCGCAGATGGGTTATACAGGATCAAACACACCCAGGTCATGACACAGCGCGTAAAGCCTGTGGATCTGCACATCGAGATGCAATATCGCACAGAGGATGGTTTTATTGCTTCCAATCGTCTGGATGCATTTGTGGCGCAGGCATGCAGATTGTCCCGGGCACAGGCAGCACAATTTATCCTGGGCGAGAATGTCTTTATCAATGGTGCGCTTGTGACCAATCATAATCAAGGCTTGGCAGAGGGAGATGTCATTTCCCTGCGTGGTTATGGCAAATTGCGTTTTGAGGCATTTTTAAACACAACAAAGAAGGGCAGGCTGCATATAGAGTATGCCTGGTATGTATAAAAAGGAGAGACAGATATGGCACGACAGATTCAGGTAAATTATGAAGAGAAACCCTGCTACAAGATCATTTTGGATCATTCCTTTGCTGGATTTTTGAATGCATTAGAGCAGGAAGGCATTGCCAAGGATCAGAAAATATGCATTGTTACGGATTCAAACGTGGCAAAACTATACCTAGATGAAGTGACAGAGATTTGTAAAAATGCATTTTCGCTTGTGGAACACTTTATTTTTGACGCTGGCGAAGCCTCTAAAAACATAGCTACAGTAGAGAAATTATATGAACATTTAATAAAAAGCCGCTTTGATCGCAAGGATTTGCTCTTGGCTTTGGGCGGTGGTGTGGTAGGAGATCTGACCGGATTTGCAGCCGCCACCTATTTGCGTGGTATTGATTTTATCCAGATGCCGACGACCCTGCTTTCTCAGGTAGATAGCAGTATCGGTGGAAAGACCGGCGTAGACTTTTTACAATATAAAAATATGGTTGGTGCTTTTTATATGCCGCGTATGGTCTATATCAACATCCATAGTCTCTTGTCTCTGCCGGACTTACAATTTGCTTCCGGAATGGGAGAGATCATCAAGCATGGGCTGATCCAGGATGCCTCTTATTATCAGTGGCTCAAAGATCATCAGACAGCCATCCAGGCACATGATGAGGATGTTTTGGAAGTCATGGTCTATGGTTCTTGTCAGATCAAGAAAAATGTGGTCGAGACAGATCCAAAAGAACAGGGCATACGTTCCTATCTGAATTTTGGACATACCATAGGACATGCCATTGAAAAGATGTCTGATTTTTCTTTATACCATGGGCAATGCGTAGCGATCGGTATGCACAGTGGGGCATATCTTTCTTTTAAGCGGGGACATATTAGCAAAGATCAGTATGCGGATATCCTGGATATGATCCAGGGATTTGGTCTGCCGGTCAGTGTATCCGGCTACGACGCAGAGGAGATCCTTGCCAACACCAAGTCAGATAAAAAGATGGTGGGCGGTAAGATCAAATTTGTCGTATTGGAGAAAATCGGACAGGCAGCCAGCGATATGACCTTTAGCGATCAGGAATTATTAGAAGGCATTCAGGTTCTGCTTGCGGATGAATGAGGTAATAACATGAAAAGATCACTTGTAAAAAATTATATTTTGTCGATCATAGGATTTGCTTTACTGGTATTTTTGGACCAATGGACAAAACACTTAGCTGTCAGCCATTTGATGGGGCAGAAGGATATCATAATGATCCCCGGCGTATTACAGCTGCATTATCTGGAAAATACCGGAGCCGCCTTTTCTATTATGGAGAATAAGACGATCTTCTTTTGTATCATTACGCCGATCCTATGTGCTCTTATGATCTATCTTTTTATCAAACTGCCGGTCAAAAAAGAATACCAGTCTTTACGACTGATTCTGATTTTTTTATTAGCCGGAGCCATTGGCAATTTTATCGACCGGATCTCTTATCATTATGTGGTTGATTTTATTTATTTTTCACTGATCAATTTTCCGGTCTTTAATGTAGCGGATATTTATGTGACCTGTGGCGTGATCTGTCTATTCCTTTTGATCCTTTTTGTCTATTCGGACAAGGAGTTTGATGAGATTTCTGCGGCAGCACTTGGCAGAAAAAAGGAGCGCAAGTAATTATGGCAGAATACCATGTAACAGAGCAAGATCAGGGCATGCGCATCGATCAATTTTTATGTCAGTGCCAGTCGGACATTTCCAGAAGTGCAATACAAAAATGGATCAAAGATGGCAATGTCCTCGTTAATGAAAAAGGCATCAAGGCAAATTACCGTATCAACCAGGGCGACGCGGTCGCATGTTTTGTGCCGGAGCCTGTGGAAGTTTCCATCCAGCCCCAGGATATTCCTTTGGATATTTTATATGAAGACAATGATCTTCTGATCGTTAATAAGCCAAAGGGCATGGTCGTGCATCCTGCGCCGGGGCATCCGGATGGCACACTGGTCAATGCAGTTATGTACCATTGTAAGGATTCCCTGTCTGGTATCAACGGAGAGATCCGTCCGGGCATTGTTCATCGTATAGATCAGGATACGACAGGATCTCTGATCGTATGTAAAAATGATAATGCGCACATTAAGATTGCGGAACAGATCAAGGTGCATTCGATCAATCGTGTTTACCGGGGAATCGTGATCGGCCATCCTGCAAAGGAGGAAGGACTGATACACGCACCGATTGGGCGCAATCCCAATGATCGGAAGAAAATGGCGATCAATGAGAAGAATGGTAAAGATGCCATTACACATTACCGCCTGCTCAAGCGTTTTAAAGATTATTCCTATATGGAATTTAAGTTAGAGACCGGGCGGACACATCAGATCCGTGTGCATATGGCGTCCATCGGGCATCCTTTATTGGGAGATGTCCTATATGGTTCCAAGAAGTGCCCTTACAAATTACAGGGACAGACACTGCATGCCGCGGTCATTGGCTTTGTGCATCCGACCAGCGGGGAATATCTGGAGGTCGAAGCGCCATTGCCGGAGTATTTCAAACATTTATTGGAGATATTGCCGGAATAGAAAGAAAAGAAAAAAAGAATAAAGATGTTTTAAAAGAAAAGGACATTGCATGGTCTGTATGGAAATCTACAAGCCAAGGCAATGTCCTTTTTATGTGCAAAAATCAGAAGAAGCGGAAGACACCAAATACAACGCCGAGGATCTGGCAATCCGGAAC
>CAVLBP010000158.1:0-3167 GCA_963661325.1 bacterium | reverse complement strand
GCAGAGACAGCAACCGATTACTCTGATCGTCCTTTGGAAGAGCAAAAAATGAAAAAGGTGACTGTCGAAACTTTCGGCGTAGATTATCCGGAACCGGAAAAATGCTAATAGGCGAATAAAAAACAGATGCTCAGGCGCTTATCTTTGCACCAGAGCATCTGTCTTTTTTATTGTCATTCTTTATTTGTCATCATCCATAAATACCGAGAAAGATGTCTTGCCTAACACATCATTGACAAAGCCTTCGGTATCGTCCCGCACCTCTTTCCAGTCAAGGGCTTCCAGATTATGAATGTAGTCCGCCTGATCGCCAAAGAGATCCGGCAGTCCTTCGGTCACTTTACGCATCTGTCCCTTAAAATAGCCTTTTGCCAGAGTATCATTGTCACAGGTCATGACCATGTCAGTAGCCTTCAGGCTAAATCCGTCCTCTGCCTCCTGCCATGTGATATTGGATGTCATCTTGTACTCTTTGCCGGTATTGGCAAAGTAGGTCATTTCCGCATCGATCCAATGGGAATAGTTGGGATTGCGCACCATCTTCATTTCTACACGCTCGTCATCCGGCAGTTCATAATACATATAGGCTGTGCCGACATCCTCGCCGTCAACGACCATAGATGCCCCCTCTAAAACATCCGACATATCCACAGAAAGTCTGCGCAAATGGTTGTGCTTGGTCAGATACATGGAACAGACCACATCATAATCCGGGGCATCCATACCCAAAAGATCCCAGATAAACTGTCCGCATTCCTGCGGAATGGTGATCACAAACTCCTCACTGACCGTGCCATCTTCATCTTCGATGGTCTTACCCGTCTGATCGATGGAGATCTGTTTTGTCAGGTCTGCAATATCCTGCATATGATCCTTGAACCATTCTTTATCAATATCGGAGGTCAGATCCGGCATTTTCAAAAAGAGGTCCTGCCCCGTCGGAAAGGCATAGCCAATATCATCCCCCAGAAGCGGGGCTTCCATATAGACCGTCTGGTCTTCTGCATAAAAATCCAACTCGCCCATATCGACCCATAAAAGATCCATATCCATATTGGCAGAAATACGCTTTTGTGCAAAAGACCGCTTGGCATCCACACCAAAATAGATGGAAGATTTTACCTGCTGCATGCCGGAAAGTCCTACTTTACCGGTCAGTTCGGTATCTCCGTTGCCATAATCACGGCACATCTCCATAATATCAATATCATGTAATAGATAGCCCGGATTTTTCAGCGTGACCTCCATAAAGTAAATGGAGGATAAAAGTAAGCGGGAACTTGGTTTCTGCGCCCAAGTATAAAATGCCCCGCCGGCGACCACGATAAGTGCTGCCAAAATCCCTAATATGATCTTGCCTCTTTTTTTCATAGGCCTTCCCTACCTTGTCTTAAATAAATGGATTATAAAATCTGCTTCCATCATGATATGTAACCACAAGTGCTATGATCATAAACACTATGGTCACGATCATGACCGCATAGTCTGCTTTTGCAAGTTTGCGTCCCATGTACCATGTACGCTTTTTATTTTTTCCATAACCGCGCAGCTCCATGGCATTACTGACCGTATCAATACGATCCATACTGGTAAAGATCAGCGGAAAAATGATAGCTGACACGTTTTTGATGCGGTCCATCAGTTTTGCCTTGCCGGACATCTCGATTCCGCGCGCTTCCTGTGCATTTTTGATCTTGTGGAAATCATCCTGCACATCCGGGATATAGCGAAGCGCGATCGCCATCGCATAACCGATATTATAACTTACGCCAAGTTTGTTAAGAGATGCAGCAAGTTCCGATGGATTGGTCGTAATGATAAACATAAATACCGCCGGCACGATCGTAAAATACTTGAGTACAACGTTAAGTTCGTAAAATAACTGTTCCTGAGTCACCACCCAGCGACCACCAAGACTGTAAAGGATATGCTCTGTGCCGTAGATTTTTGTCCCCTGATAAGGTGCAAAGATAAAAATTGCCAGAATATTGATGACCATAAATACTAGGATCACCTTAAAGACGGAACCGACCTGCTCCCAACTGGTCTTGGATAGTTTGAACAAGATTAAACTGGTCGCAAGCATAATGGCGAGCACTCTGGTATCATAGGTCAGCATACAGGTAATGGTCCATGCCAGAAAGAAGATCAATTTGGTGACGCCACACAGGTCTTCCATCCATGTTCCTTTTTCTTCATAGGAAAGTAACTTTGCCATTATCTCACCGTCCTTTCGTAGTTGATAAAGCATTCAACAAACGCAGACGGTGACGGGATACCGCATTTTTCTGCCATCTCATAAAGTGATGTCTGCTTTAAGTATGCCCGGTCAGCGATCTGCCCATTCGTCAGGATATTTGCCGGTGTGTCGTCCGCGATCATCTGTCCGTCCGCGATCACGATAGCACGATCCGTATATTCCAACATCAAGTGCATATCATGTGTGATCATGATAATGGTCGTTCCAAATTCTTCGTTTACCCGTTTCAAAAATTCCATGATCTCAGTATAGTGCCGATAGTCCTGTCCGGCTGTCGGTTCATCTAAGATCATGATCTGCGGGTTCATGACCAAAATAGAGGCAATGGTCACACGCTTCTTTTGTCCGAAACTCAGGGCTGAGATCGGCCAGTTACGGAAAGGATAAAGACCGCAGATCTTGAGTGTTTCATAGACTCTCTCCTTGATCTCATCTTCCGGGACACCGCGCACGGCAAGTCCCAGTGCCACCTCATCATAGATCATCGCCTTGGAGATCATCTGGTTTGGATTTTGCATAACAATACCGATCTTTTCGCCGCGCTCCTTGATAGAAAGTGGGGCAATATCCTGACCGTCCAAAAGGATCCTGCCCTTATCCGGCTGTAAAAAGCCGCATATCAGACTGGACAGGGTCGTTTTTCCGGCACCATTTTTCCCTACAATACTGATCATTTCGCCTTTGTTTACCGAAAAATCAATATCCTGCAAGATCGGATGACTGCCATCATAGGAAAAGTCCAGATGCTCTACGGCAAGAGCGACTTGACCATTTTTTTCCTTTGCCGGCGTCTTTGCACTGGCAAACCATTCCTGTACCTGTCCTTTATAAGAAGAAAAGTCCATGGTCTCCACATGTGCCGGACGATCTTTTTCGGAGATCGTGCAGCCTGCGTGCTTCAATGCCG
>CAVLBP010000157.1:0-3337 GCA_963661325.1 bacterium | reverse complement strand
GGTCTATGATCGCCATTATGCAGGACCGGCGGATACCTTTTGCCATCCGTTGTCACACCATGCTGAAAAAGGTAAATGCCATGCAGGAAGCCTTGGATGAGGGCAGATGGGATGCCTGTCTTTTGGATGCTGAGGCGGCAGAGGATGCTAAAGAGGGTGTGAGAGCCTTTGCTTCTTTAGAAGATATGCAGGTTTTGTATCGCAATCTCTATGCCCTGGAGCCACTTTCCTATGCTTGGCGGGAACGTTTGCTGGCGGCAGAGCATCTTTTATACGAGACGGATCAAAAGACCTATACGCATCTGCGGCAGGAATTTGAGGACAGCCAGCCGGATCTTTTTATCAAGATGGAACAGATCGTCGTTTATTTTGTTTTTGCCTATTTTTGCGGAGCCGTTTATGATGAGTATGTCTATGCACTGGCGCAGGAGGCGGTTGTCAATGCTTATCTGATCCGCGAATTGTGGCTGGCAAAATGGTTGGAACAGGACAAGACGCTTACGCTTACAGATATGGCGGAGATCGCTTACCGCTATTCTAGGGAATTAGAACATTCCGAAGAAAATCTGGAATGTATGGAAGAATTGATGGATGGGGAACTTTTAGTATAGATGCATGTGTGGTAGAGAATGCGAAAAAGAAAGGCGATACCATGGAAAAAAATTCAAATCTGCATTATGTTTTGACAAGTCATGTGGCAGAGCGGGGAAGTGACGGACAGTATTATTGCCGCGCCTTGCAGACAGTCATGGTGGGGGAATATTGTTATTGCAAGTCCTGTCCGCTTTTTGGCGGATTTTCCCGGTTTGGCAATATGGAGGATCAACCGGAGTGCTGGTATTATGACATGGAGGAGATGCAGGAGGAAAAGCGGTTGCCGGAAGAACAGGAGATGCGGACGGCTGGCTTGATCCTTGCAGGCATTACCGGGGAGTTTCCGGATTATCTGCCGCAGGATGAGACGGCAAGACCTTTTTCTGTCATTGAGCGGGCGATCCAGTATGCAGCCGTGGCACATAAGGGAGCGGTGCGCAAGGGCAGTCTGGTGCCTTATATCGCACATCCTATGGAAACCATGATGCTGGTGGCATCCATGACAAATGACAATGAAGTGATCGCGGCGGCGGCGCTGCATGATGTCGTGGAAGACACACCGATCACGATCGAGGAGATCGAGGCGGAATTTGGAAAGAACATCGCATTTTATGTGGCACATGAATCGGAGAATAAGCGCGAGGACAGACCCAAGAGCGAGACCTGGAAGATCCGCAAACAGGAACAGTTGGAAAAGACAAAGGATGCCAGCCGGTCGGTCAAATGTATCATGCTGGCAGACAAGTTATCCAACATGCGGGCAAGCCTGCGCGATTTCCAAAGGGATGGGCGTGCTATCTGGCAAAAGTTTAATATGAAAGATGAGAGAGAACAGTACTGGTATTATCATGCGGTCGCAGATGTGGTAAAAGATTTGGCGGACACGTCCTGCTATCAGGAATACATCAGTATTTTAGATATTGTCTTTCATGATCTGGATGAGGAAATGGCAAAGGGGCTATAGGCAGGGAATGGTGTAGCCGAGTTCTTGACTCAGATATTTGCAGCAGTCTTTACGTCTATTATCATCCGGGCAGTAGAGACGGAGGCTGATGGCAATGGCATCCGGGCTAAAGGTCTTTAGGAAGTTCCTATCGTCTTTTGTCATGGCAGATGGCAGTCCTTTTTCAAAAGACAATTCAGTGGAAATATGATTCAACTTGGCGAGAGCAGTCAAAAGAGCATCTTCCGACTGATGCAGGTCTAATTGGATCTTCCCGCTGGATGCCAGTTCAAATTCACAGGTAGAAATGATCTGTAGGCAAAGATGCAGGCGACCGTCGATATCCGAGGCTTCCATGAGGATATCCGGTCGCTTTTCTTTTACGGATAAGAAATAGGCTTTGGCACCGGCAATGTCCTCTTTCCTAAAATAGGTAAAGATTTTTTGGATGGTCTCTTTAGTCTCTTTTTTTTCGCCGATCAGACCGACCTTACATTTTTTGACGCGCAGATGACGGTATTCGCACCAGACCATGAGGAGAAACTCGGAGATAAAACCATAGAGTCTCTTGTGGTAATCGTCATAGTCATCCAGAGCAAGCAGAGGATGCATGGCTTCAAAAATCGGAAAGAGAAAGGCGCAGTATTCGTCGAAGAGAGGCTTGGAGCAGATCATCATATTGCCAAAATAGGTATGATTTTCCTGCAAGCGTTTGGCATAGAGAGGATAAAAGTCAGGATAGAGTCTGGCAATGACCTGACTTGCTGCCGCAAGATCCTCCGGCGTGTGATTTTCTCCAAAGCCATAAGCATAGGAAAAATTCAGGGTCAGGCACTTGGAGGTTATCATATCATAATCTTTGAGAAGTGGAGCCAGTTGTGCCCGGGTGAAAATACTGCCGGCATCATTTAAAAGATAACGCCGGTAATGGCAGACCCCGACATAATCCAGATCTTTTACATTTTTCCAGACCCAGTAAAGACCGGTCAGTTCGCTATAATAGCAGTTCTTAGCAGAGATATTATCCCCGGTGTTATCGGAAAGATAGCCCAGATCTGCATGTGTGGCACGTCCGACTTGTAGGGGAACATAGAGCGGGTCCGGTGGTGTGTCAAAGGTTTTGTGGGTCATGGCAAAAATTTGGATCTTCATCAAAAACTACCTCTTTTAAAAATGAAACTTTACTAAAGACTACTATAGTACAGGAAGAACAAAAAGAAAAGCAAACCGAATACTTGCTTTATGGAAAAATTTTGCTATAATTATAGATGGATTTGTTTGTTGAACCGCATTACCACTATATATAGGAGAGCATTATGGCATTATCCATTGGTCGCATGGGAGCGACAACAACATCATATTCACAGATCCGTCCGCAGTCTTATGCACTGTCCAATGAGTCACAGACTTCGGCGGTATATGAAGCATCCAAGACACAGAGCCCGCAGGGGATCGGAGCCGTTGACCCGGTACAGTATCCAAATGCGCAGACCGGCGGAAAGGGTCTGTCAGGTGTATCTTCTGCTCAGGAGGTCGAGCAGGCTTACAATGCGATCGCATCCGCCTTTGAGGGTGTGACGACTTCTTATGGAAAGGATAGCGTGGGATCTTCTTATGGTATGCTGGGATCCCAGATCGATGTTTATGCATAGGTAAAATAGAATAGATAGAACGATAGGACGATCTGCTTTGGGTGGATCGTCTTTTTTTGGAAAAATCAGGAAACTGATAAGTACAAAAACGGTTTCCGAGAGCCTTTCGACAAAAGACGACAAAAAATAAAAAAGACCGATAAATCGG
>CAVLBP010000156.1:0-3547 GCA_963661325.1 bacterium | reverse complement strand
TAGGGCTCTTTTCCAATGCTGTCAGAAAAACAAATGTGACTGGAGTTAAGAAAAAAATTCTAAAATTAACTCTTGACAAAAGTCACTTCATAACAGGAGGATACAATGTTAAAAAGTTATCTGATCACATTTTTCATTTCCATGGTTCCCATCGTGGAACTCAGAGGCGCGATTCCTTATGGTACACTGCTGTGTAACCCACCGGTTCCGCTTCTACAGGCATACATTATTTCGATCATTGGTAATATGCTTCCGGTCCCGATCATTTTCTTCTTTGCAAGAAAGGTGCTGGAATGGGGCGCAGATAAGCCGATCATCGGCGGTTTCTTTACCTGGTGTCTGAAAAAAGGACACAAGGGGGGCCAAAAGTTACAGGCAAAAGCCGGACGCGGACTCTATGTTGCCCTGCTTTTGTTCGTAGGTATCCCACTTCCGGGTACAGGCGCATGGACGGGTACACTGGCAGCCTCTTTCTTGGATATGGATTTCAAGAAAAGCACGATCTCCGTTATGGGCGGTGTTCTTCTTGCCGGCATCATCATCGGAGCACTCTCCGCAGTCGGAATTAACGTCCTGAAATAAAAATAAGAGTTGCAGGTTTCGGTCAGATTCTTTCACAAGATATCTGCCAACCTGTAACTCTTTTTTATTGGCATACATAATATTTTATTTTTTTAATCAAACTGGAATACATTCAAAAACTGCTTTGCACGTTCCGTCTTTGGATTGGTGAAAAATTCTTCCGGCGCTGCTTCTTCCAAGATCTTTCCCTGATCGATAAACACCACTTTATCCGCAACTGCCTTGGCAAACTGCATCTCGTGTGTCACAATGATCATAGTCCTGCCCTGCTTTGCAAGATCCAGCATAACATCCAGAACCTCGCGTACCATTTCCGGATCCAGAGCTGCTGTTACCTCGTCAAAAAGCAGGATCTCTGGGTGCATACAGAGCGCACGCACAATGGCAACTCTCTGCTTTTGTCCACCGGACAACTGTCTCGGGTAACTGTTTGCCTTATCTTCCAAGCCGACACGCTTGAGCAATTCTCTTGCTTCCGCCTGTACTTCTTCTTTTTTTCTCTTCTGCACCTTGATCGGTGCGATCGTGATATTGTCCAAAACACTCAAATGCGGAAAGAGATCATAACTCTGGAATACCATACCGATCTTCTGGCGCAGTTCTTCCAGATTGTCTTTTCCTACGGTCTTGCCCTCTAAGATGACCTGACCTCCCTGGATCGGTTCCAATGCATTGATGCAGCGCAACAGGGTAGATTTTCCACAACCACTCGGTCCGACCACAACGACAACCTGCCCCTGTTCGATCTCTAAATTCACACCGTCTAAAATGCGGTTGCCCTCATATTCTTTTATCAGATCTTTTACCTGAAGTAATGCTTCTGCCACTTTACTTCCTCCTTTACGCCTAGGCTACGCTCCACTTTTTCTCAAGGTATCTTGCCAGCATACTGATCGGCCAGCATACCAAGAAGTACAAAATGAAAACGATCAAAAATACACCAAATGCCGCATTCGGGCTGGTCATACGATTGGCTTCGATGATCTGCTGTGCCACTTTTAACATTTCCACAACACCGATCATCAGCACCAGACTGGTCGTCTTTATCATACGCGTGATCAGGTTGATCGATAGTGGGATCAAACGCTGGATCGTCTGCGGAATGATAATGTAAATATAGGTCTGACGTTTGGTGAGTCCCAAGGCTTCACTGCTTTCAAACTGATGCTTTGGAATACTGATGAGTGCCCCTCGCACGAGGTCTCCCATCTCCGCCGTTCCCCACAGGACAAATACGATCACGGATGCAACCTCGCCGGATAAATTCCAGCCTAAGGCTCGTGTCGTACCAAAGTATACAATAAATAACAAAACCAACTGTGGCATGATACGGATGATCTCCAGATAGACACGGAAGATCGCTTTTACCACGCGGTTCTTGACTGTCATCAGCGCACCAACCAGCACACCCAGAGGCAGACTGATCAAAATGGAAACCAGACTGATCTTCATTGCCACCCAAAGACCGGTCAGAAGGCGCAACATATTGCTTCCCTTAAAAAGGACATCAATCCCCAAATCCAGCATAGCGCACTCTCCTTTCCAGCCATGTTCCCAGCAAGGAAACCGGCAATAAAATGATCAGGTAGAATACTACCAAGAGAAAAAGGCTCTCTGTCGTTTTATAGTAAAGTCCGATCAGATCCTTTGCCGTAAACATGAGATCCATCAAACTGATGGCACTAAATACACTTGTCTCTTTTAATAAGAAGATAACATTTGCCACAAATGCCGGAATACTGATGGAAACTGCCTGTGGCAGGACGATATAGCGCATAACCTGCCCACGGCTCATGCCAAGGCTGAGAGCACTTTCGCTTTGGATCTTTGCTACAGATTCCAAGCCACTGCGGAAAGCCTCTGCCATATAACTTCCACCTAAAAATGCCAGACCAACAACTCCGCAAGTCTCCGGCTGCATCATAATGCCGATCTTTGGAAACCCATAATAGATAAAGAATAACTGCACCAAAAGCGGTGTATTTCGGCTGATCTCAATATAAACGGCTACGATCTGTCTTGCGACCGGCAGCTTGTGATACTGGATCATGGCACAGATCAGACCTACCAGGATAGCGAATGCGATACCGATCAGACCGATCTTGACTGTCAGCACTGCCGCTCTTTCATACATTGGTAAATACTTTGTCATAAATGCTATATCCATGGTATCGCGCTCTCCTTTCCTGTATTTTTCAAATGCTTACTTACTCTGTTTTGCCACCTTCTACTACAAGGCTGTCTTCATAATCTGTTCCGTAAGTATCTACTAATGTCTCTTCGTAATCTTTGTGGAAGAAGTTTTCCTGTCCTAATGTTTCGATCTCGCTGTTGATCCAGTCAAGCAGTTCCTTGTTGCCCTTGGTGACTGCCGGAGCGATGGTATCAGCATTTCCTGTGGAAGGAATACCTACAACATAACCCTTGTTCTGCAATGAGAAAGCAATAACTTCTGTGTTGTCATTTGCCCATGCAACAGAGGTTCCGTTCTGGAATGCTTCTTTTGCGGTTGCGTAGGAATCAAACTTCTGTAATGGGATATCCGGATAATTCTCTGTCAGATATGTCTCAGCGGTTGTTCCTGAAATAACAATAATGGAATCATCTTTGTTCCAGTTGTCAAGGCTCTTGATGACATTGTCTTCTCTGGAAACAACACCGATGGATACATTCATGTATGGAAGTGCAAAATCAACTTCCTGTGCTCTTTCTTCGGTTACGGTAAAGTTGGCTAAGATAACATCAACCTTGCCTGTCTGCAAATATTCGATACGGTTTGCAGCCTCTGTAGATACGAAATTGACCTTTACGCCAAGATCCTTTGCCAGGCGGTTTGCGAAGTAAACATCATAGCCCTGATACTCACCGTTCTCATCTACATAACCAAATGGGTTCTTGTCGGAAAATACACCGATGTTGATGGTTCCGTCTTCCTTGATCTCGTCTAAGGTACGATAGGTTCCTG
>CAVLBP010000155.1:0-3685 GCA_963661325.1 bacterium | reverse complement strand
CCGGAACATAAACGCCCACCTTATCCAAAGGTGTGACTTTCTGTCCTAAGATCGTACCGTTTTCGCCACTGGTGAACCAGGAATTCTGCAACTGCTTGCTGTGAAAAGCGCGGATATTGACCAAGGACTTGCGGATCACACCCAAAAGTTCCGGTGCAACTGTCGCATATGCCTCATCAATTTCTTCTTCGGTAACGATAATATTGTCTGCATTGATGTCGGCACGGTCAAACTGCTTGGTGTAGGAAAAAACCGCTGCATCACGATTCTTTCGCACTTCCTCTATGATCGCAGCCACGCGCGCTTCGTATTCGCCATAACTGTTTGGGCTTCTCTTTAAGAGAGACTCCAAAATATTGCTTGTTGTTTCTTTATTTAAGTCTAAGATCCTCATATCCCATACCTACCCTTCGATTGATAATGCCTGTTTTAACTCACCGATCAACTTGGTGATGCGTTCATATTCCATTTTCATGCTGACCTGGTTGACGACCATACGCGCGGACAAAGGACAAACCTCCTCGAGGACTTCCAGTCCGTTTTCCCGCAGGGTTGAGCCGGTCTCTACGATATCCACGATCACTTCGGACAGTCCAACGATCGGTGCCAGTTCGATCGAACCGTTTAACTTGATGATCTCAACCGTCTGATGTTTTTCATTATAAAAGTAATTCTTAGCGATCCTTGGATATTTGGTGGCAACCCGGATCAGTTCCTGATGCTGCAAGAGTTCCTTAGATTCCTTTGGCCCGCAGACGCACATACGGCATTTGCCAAAACCAAGATCTAAGACCTCATAAATATTTCTGGCTTCCTCTAAGATCGTATCCTCTCCCACAATGCCGATGTCTGCCGCACCGTATTCTACATAGGTCGGTACATCCGGTCCCTTGGCAAGGAAAAAGCGGAGTTTTAGATCTTCATTGACAAAGATCAGTTTTCTGGTGTCCGGATCTTTCATCTCCTCACAGGTGATGCCGATCTTTTCAAAAGTGGCAAGTGTCTTTTTTGCCAAACGACCCTTTCCCAGGGCAAAGGTCAGATATCTTTGTTCTTCCATTTTATTCGTCCTCCAGTACAATGATCTTTTGTCCCTGATATTTCTCGCGATAGTCTCCTATGCTATGACTTTTTAGATCCATCAGATGCAAGCGGACAAGTTTGCCTGCATTTCGCAGTTCCTCTGCGGTCGTGGCTGCAATTTTTCTCTGCTGCGGCGTATATAGGATGATCTCGGCTTCCTGTCCTGCCGGGATAGCGATCTTTTGCCGCTCCAATGCCAGTAAAAGCTGGTCGACCATAAGGGCAAAACCGATCGCCGGTGCTTCTTTTCCAAAGTAGGACAAAAGCCCGTCATAACGTCCACCCTTTACGATCGGTTCGCCGCTCCCAAAGGTATAGCCACTAAATAAGATACCGGTATAGTAACTGTAAGAACTGATCAGCCCCAGTTCAAAGGCAACATATTTTGTCACATCATACACTTCAAGAAGTTCATAAAGTTCCTGAAGATAAGAAAGAGCATCTGACACGCCAGGAAAACGAAGGGCGATCTCTTTCATATCTGCCCACTCTTTTGGACTGGCATACATCTTTCCCAACATGGAAAAGAGGCTGCGCAGATCTTCTTTCACCTGATGACGCTCTAAGAATTCATCCACGCCAAAGAAGTTTTTATTAAGGATCAGGTCACGCAAGGTTTCTTCCGCTTCCTCATCAAAATCTGCCGCTTTCATGAGTTGGCGGAAAAGATCTGCATGACCGATACTGATCTGGAATTGTTCCAAGCCGGCAGCCTTTAAGTTGTTGACGACAAGGGCTATGATCTCTCCATCAGCATCTACAGAATTCTCTCCAATGAACTCGACACCCAACTGGGTGCTTTCCTTGAGCCTGCCCTGATAACTGTTGTTATTGATAAAGACATTTCCTTCATAAGAAAGGCGCACCGGCTCGGACTCGATCGGGAAATACTTAGATGCCGCCCTCGCGATGGATGGTGTCATATCCGGCCGCAGGACTAAGGTATTGCCCTCACGATCAAAGAATTTGTATAGGTCTTTGGATGGTGTTGTACCAACTTCCTGTCCAAAAATATCAAAAAACTCAAAAGTCGGTGTCTCAATGAAACGATAACCATAAGACTGTATGACTTGGCGCATCCGGTCTAAGATGTAATGCTTCTTTTCGCATTCATCATTATAAATATCGCGAACACCTTCTGGGGTATGTAATCTCTTATTTTGCATAGTTTATGGCTCCTTTAAACTTTATCATGGTGCAGTGGTAAATAACTAAACTATCCATATTATAGGAAAAGTAAGACAAACTGTCAAGCATCCCGCATAGATAAATCTTTTTGCAAAAGATCCAGATAAGGAACAAAAATACCCGGCTTTGTATGAAAGAAGAAATCGGGATCCAGTTCTTCGTAGCGGAAACTCTTTCGCCCGCCCTCCTGTCCACGTCTCCAATAGCGCATGACTTCCTCTAAGCGCAGATAATAAAATTCATCGCGCTGGGTAAAGTAAAGCAGGAAAAATGCCATTCCATGCTGCTTTTCAAAGGTCTGCATAAAGTCGATCTGGTGGTCATGGATGTTCTGCAAGGGAAAAAGATCACTATGACATTCTTTCGCGTCAAAGCAGACTGGGATTCCCTGTACTACCCCGATATAATCAATGGTACTTTTTTTATCAAAATATGCCAAAGTAATATGTCTGGTATCCTTATCAATATTGATCGGCGTAATAGGCGTCGGTACTTTTTGGATCAGACAAAGGTTGCTGTTTTCATATATGTCATTGGTGCGGTTGATCAAGTCCTCAAAGGTCGATCCACGCAATCCTCTGGAATGCCATGTTGCCATAATTATCCTCTCATGATCTGTGAAAAAATTTCCGGTTCGTCTGCGACAAAGGTCCGTCCATCCGGCAGTGTGATGGAATATGCATGGAGCAGTTGGGATCTGATGGAAAAGTCCTGACGGAGTTTTTGATTCCAGACCATATCTCCATACTTTGGATCTCCCGCGATCGGGTGTCCGATCGATGCCAGATGTGCCCGGATCTGGTGACTGCGCCCTGTGATCAGATGCACTTCTAAAAGTGTGGCATCCGATCCGATCGCAAGCGGACGATAGGCGGTCTCGATCGCCTTGGCGTCATGAAGTTTCTCCGAAAGGATCTGCACCTGATTGGAACGCTCATCTTTTAGCAGGTAGCCCTTTAGATGCATCTCTTCTTCTACTTTACCGCGAACGATGCAGTGATAGATCTTTTTGGCACTGCGGTCCCGCAGCATATCCGATAAGAACTGCTGTCCTGCTAAGGTCTTTCCTGCCAGCACGATCCCGGAAGTGTTGCGGTCCAGCCGGTTGGCAACCGAGGGATGAAAAACGGCATAAGTTTCCTCTGATAATTGCCCTTCATGGATCAGATAAGAAAGGATACGCTCGTTTAAGGAAATATCGGAATCCTTTGCCTTTTGCGACAAGGTACCGCTGGGCTTGTTGACGATCAACATAAGGTCATCCTCATAGATCACTTGAAGTTCATGAGGAACTTGATGTAGTTTCTGATATTCCGAAGAAACCGCCTCCTTCCCCCGCATCTTAGAAAAGGTCTCATCTGAAAAAAACACCTGGATTTTATCTCCTGCCTGTAAGATTTCGGATCCGTCTGCC
>CAVLBP010000154.1:0-3792 GCA_963661325.1 bacterium | reverse complement strand
ATCCTTGATTTTACTAGACTTTTCGAAAAATGGTAGATTTCCCACCGCCGGCACTGAAGAAGGCATCAAATTTCTGGAAGGAGATTTTGTGTTTTTTTGGTACTCATTGCATTTTTTAGATATATCGTATAATATAAAGAATGTTTAAAAAAATAGGGAAGAAGGTGAGCATATGCAGTTTCGCAAGATTGATGAACACAAGATCCATTGCATAATTTCGCAGGAAGAGATGAGCCAAAAGGGCATTCAGATCGAAGATTTCTTAGATCATCGAGACAAGACAGAGGCGTTCTTGCGTGAGATTCTTGCAGAGGCTAAATATGAACTGAACCTTGATGAGGATATGGGACGCTATTTTAGTGTTCAGATGGCGGTTATGCCGGAGGGTGATGTTTCGCTTGTCATTAGTGGCGAAGATCACGGCAGTACCGAGGAGACGCTGACAGAGTTCGGCAAACGTCTGCAGGATTTCAAGGAGATCATGGAAGAAGCCAAACGAAAGTTGGATGCGAAAAAAGAAAAACTGCAAAAAGAAGCAGATGCGCTTGAAGGTGCGGAGGCAGCGGAAGCCGGGCTGACAGCAGAGGAAGAGAAAACAACAGAGACCAGCCCGCAGGAGCAGGCATCACAAGAGGCGAAAAAGGAGAGGACGGTCTTAAATACACCGATCTGGGTTGCTTTTTCTAATTTAGATGATTGTATTAGCGCCTGTCATCATTTACAGTCACAAAAGGAGCTTTCCAGTGCTGCGTACAAATATAAAGATACATATTATCTGCGTTTTCAGTTTTCGGAGGAAGAACATCAGGTGGCAGGTGTGATCCTGGTGGTGTCAGAGTATGGCAAAGAGATCCTGACGGATGATCATGGTGGAGCCGTGATCGCAGAGCATGGAAACATACTTTGCAAGGAAAATGCGGTCGAGACATTGGCTCGTTTATAATGCATGATAAGAGGTGGAGAAATGGCGAAAATACCGCCGTTTTCTCTATCTTTTTTATTGACAGATGGTTATCATATATGATAATATAAAAGAGGTTGGTGATGAAATGAAAAAGAGATACGAAGATGGCATAGTGCCACAGATGAATCAGGATATTCGAGCAGATTTTGCCAGACAGATCCGTGCGATCCGACAGAGTCAGCATTTGACGCAGCAGGTCTTAGCAGATCGTGTCGGCACGAAGAAATCCAATATTTCCCGGATGGAGAGCGGCAGATACAATCCTTCTTTGGATTTTATGGTACGGGTGGCTGCCAGCATGGGAAAGCAGGTTACGATCACAATAGAGGATGAGTAGAGGGTATTTACATGAGACAGAGAGCACCGAAATTAGACAAACATGTGGACAAGGATGTTGTTTTATGCAGCACGACGAACCGACGCGTGAGCAATCACACGACAGATATTTTATTGCAGGATGCGATTCCTTTTACCAAGAACTGGAAGCGGATCCCTTTTTACAAACGTGAGGAATATCGAGGCGCGGATCAGATCTGTGTCTTTTCGATCAACCGCAATCTGTACGGCAGGGCGAGACGTAGCATTTCGCAGTTGGATCGTATGGATCGCAGTCGTTTGCTTTTGAATGTGATATAGGGCTTGTTGGGATAGGAGCAGATTATGTTACCACTTGCATTTTGTGAGAGAATGAGGAAAATGTTAGGGCAGGCAGAGTATGAAGCCTTTTTGAAAAGTTATGAAGATGATAAATACCAGGGTTTGCGCTTTAATATAGGAAAGGGGAGACAGGAGGATTTTCTGGCATTAGCAGAGGAGGCGTTTTCTCTGGAAAAGATCCCGTGGGCAGAGCATGGATTTTATTATGATGCGGAGACTGCACCGGGCAAGCATGCTTACCATGAGGCGGGGGTCTATTATATGCAGGAGCCGAGTGCTATGGCACCGGCGGCTTATCTGCAAGCCGGACCGGGTGAGCGTGTGCTGGATCTTTGTGCAGCGCCCGGTGGTAAGACAACGCAGATCGCGGCACAGATGCGAGGGGAAGGACTGCTCGTGACCAATGAGATCCATCCGGCAAGAGCCAGGATCTTATCCGAGAATGTGGAACGCATGGGTGTGAGGAATGCCCTTGTCACCAATGCGGCTCCGGCAGACCTGCGCAGGCATTTTGGTATGTTCTTCCATCGGATCATGGTGGATGCGCCTTGCTCCGGTGAGGGCATGTTCCGCAAGCAGGAGACGGCGGCAGATGAGTGGTCTTTGGAAAATGTGAGGACCTGCGCAGCACGGCAGGACGAGATCCTGGAGGAAGCATACGCTATGTTGCTGCCGGGTGGGCGGATGGTCTATTCGACCTGTACCTTTGCACCGGATGAAAACGAGGGCAGCATCAGCCGCTTTTTAGCGGTACACAGTGACATGCATCTGGTGGATGTGCCAAAGTATGAAGGCATGAGTTCGGGGCGGGCAGACTGGTACGAGGATTTTACTGTTCACGAGAACGCGTTTGCACCGGATCCCGAGGAAGCACTTCCAGTGGCAGAGCATCTGGAGCGTTCGATCCGTCTTTGGCCGCATCTTTTACATGGAGAAGGACATTTTGTGGCAGTGATGGAAAAGGACGGAGCATGTCCGCTCATAGACTATAAATTGGAAAAGACGGCTACATACAAAGAGCAAAAAGAATTGCAGAAATTTGCAAAGGATTGTTTGACAAAGGACTGGCTGGATAGACTTGCGCAGGGGCAGTATCTTACTTTTGGCGAGCAGTTATATCTTGTGCCGAAGGATATGCCAACTTTAAAAGGATTGAAAGTTTTGCGCCCGGGACTGCATTTGGGAACATTAAAGAAAAACCGCTTTGAACCATCACATGCATGGGCACTTACTTTATATAAGGAAGATGTTCGGCGCGTGACGGATCTTTCGTCAAAGGACGATACGGTCTACGCTTATCTGCGGGGAGAGACTTTCACGACAGACGGCGAGCCGGGATGGCATCTGATCACGGTGGATGGCTATGCACTCGGTTGGGGCAAACTGACCGGGGCGACCATGAAGAATCATTATCCGAAAGGATTGCGAATTACATATCAGAGGTAGGGATGGAAAGTGTGCATGAAATGCACACTTTTATACTTTTTTTATAGATTTTTAATGTTTATTTCATTGTATTTTTCTGTGACTTCTGTCATACTTTCCTACATAGATATCCGATCTGAATATCATCACAACCGGTGGATCACCGGATGATTTCACTTTTTATTTTAAGTAAGCGATGTAAAAGGGGGAGTTTTTACAAACGCGGGAATTCTCTTTTTATCGCGGAAAGGACGAGGTATGAAAGAAACAAAAGAAAGACAGGAAAAATGGGGCACAGGAGAGGTAAAGGCGCGAGAGGCTACAAGTAGTAGCAAAGTGACAGGTATTACAGAGCAGGATCTGGAAACCTATGTGAAACGATTATTGCAGTTGTTGGGACGACCGGATCGGGCGTTTAAAGATCACATGATCCGTATGCTTTTAAAAGACCCGGTGGTAGCACTGGAAGTTTATAATGCAATCAATGGAACAAATTATGATAACCCGGATGATTTGCAGATCACGACTTTGGAAAATGCTATCTATATCGGGATGAAGAATGATGTATCTTTTATCATTGATGGCAGGCTGGCACTTTATGAACATCAGTCAACTTACAATCCCAATATGCCATTGCGGGATCTTTTTTATGTGGCTTGTATTTTCTCGGCTCTGGTATATGATAAAAATATCTATGGCTCAAAAAAGATACATTTACCTTCGCCGCAGTTTGTGGTATTTTATAA
>CAVLBP010000153.1:0-3884 GCA_963661325.1 bacterium | reverse complement strand
GAGATCATGGTAACGAGCGAATACATCGGAGCCATCATGGATCTTTGCCAGGAGAGGCGCGGAACTTACATCAGTATGGAGTACATGGAAGAAACGCGTGCTCTGCTCAAGTACACCCTGCCTTTAAATGAGATCATCTATGATTTCTTTGATGCCTTAAAATCCAGATCCCGTGGCTATGCGTCCTTTGATTATGAGATGAAGGGCTATGTCAAGTCTGATCTGGTCAAACTGGATATCCTTATCAATAAGGAAGAAGTGGATGCACTGTCCTTTATCGTATTCAGTGGAACGGCATACGAACGTGGACGCAAGATGTGTGAAAAGTTAAAAGAGGAGATCCCACGTCATCTGTTCGAGATCCCGATCCAGGCAGCAGTCGGCAGCAAGGTCATTGCCAGAGAGACGGTCAAAGCTATGCGAAAGGATGTGCTTGCCAAGTGTTATGGCGGCGATATTTCCAGAAAGAAGAAATTGCTTGAAAAACAGAAGGAAGGAAAGAAGCGTATGCGTCAGGTGGGCAATGTAGAGATCCCGCAGGAGGCATTTATGAGCGTGTTAAAATTGGACGAGGATTAGTAAATATGAAAGAGATCAGTCTTTATCTGCACATTCCATTCTGTGTAAAAAAATGTGATTACTGCGATTTTTTATCAGGAGCCTATGATAATGGCATACAAAAAAGATATGCCGAAAGCCTCTGTAGAGAAATCGCTTACATGGGACAGCAACTGCGATCAGTTGCTGTTTCTTCTATATATATTGGTGGCGGAACGCCGTCCTGGCTGGATGCATCGGACATGGCAAAGATCATGGATGCCCTACATAAAAATTTTTGTATTGGTCAGGATGCCGAGATTTCCATGGAATGCAATCCGGGAACGGTGACAATGGAAAAGTTTAGTGCCTACCGTAATATGGGGATCAACCGCCTGAGCATAGGTCTGCAATCGGCAAATGATGACGAACTGCGCTTCTTAGGGCGGATCCATACCTACGAACAGTTTTTGCGGACATTTGATATGGCACGTAAAAGCGGATTTTACAATCTAAACGTGGATATTATGACAGGGCTTCCGGGACAGACTTTGGAAAAATTGATGCACACCCTAGAGCAGGTTATCGCTCTGCGGCCGGAACATATTTCTGCATATTCTTTGATCGTGGAGGAAGGAACCCCTTTTTATGATCGCTACAAGTTTGATGCGGTCAAGCAGCATGCAGGGATGGAAACGGAATTTTTGCCGGACGAGGACGAGGAATACCGCCTGTCCAAGATGGCACAGAGTGTCTTGATCGCACACGGCTATCAGCAATATGAAATATCCAATTATGCAAGAGAAGGTTATGTCTGCTATCACAACACCGTCTATTGGCGGCGGGGCGACTATCTGGGACTTGGCATTGGCGCAGCCTCTATGGTGGGAGACCGCCGTATGGCAAATGTGCGGGACATCTATCAGTATATGGATCTTTGTGCGGACAAATTATCTCCTAATAATATAGAAGAAACAGGAGAATTGACGTCGCCTTTATGGCAGGAAGTAACGAAACTTTCTAAAAAAGACGCCATGGAAGAATTTATGTTTTTGGGACTGCGCATGAATGCAGGAGTCACAAGAGAGGATTTTGCAAAATGCTTTTCCTGCTCCATTGAGTCGGTCTATGGGGATGTTATCAAGCACTTGCGACAGGAGGCATTGTTAGAAGTGGCAGAGGGGCGGATCTTTTTGACCGACAAGGGAATGGATCTGAGCAATTATGCTCTGGCACAGTTCTTGTTGTAAGATCATCTATGCCAAAGGGGACACTCCTTGAGCCATTAGGGACGTCCCTCCTGTCCTTCTACCTATATCTATTCTCTTTCGTCCATAGGAGTTACTTCTTTATGCGGACATACGGTCATGTAGGCAGGACGCATGATCTTGCCCTTGTGACATACTTCTTCCATACGGTGAGCACTCCATCCGGCGATACGCGCGATGGCGAAGATCGGGGTGTAGAGTTCCATTGGAAGATCAAGCATCTGGTATACAAAACCACTGTAAAAATCGACGTTCGGGCTAACACCCTTGTAGATCTTACGCTTCTCAGCGATGATCTCCGGTGCTAAGCGCTCTACCAAAGAGTAGAGGGCAAATTCTTTTTCATAGCCCTTTTCCTCGGATAAGCGTTCTACGAAAGAACGGAAGGTAACGGCTCTCGGGTCAGACAGAGAATAAACGGCATGACCCATACCATAAATAAGACCAGCCTTGTCAAAGGCTTTTTTGTCCAGAAGATCGCGCAGATAGTTGCCGACTTCCTCTTCGCTTGTCCAATCTTTGACCTGTTCCTTCATATCTGCAAACATCTTGACAACCTTGATGTTGGCACCACCATGCTTTGGTCCTTTCAAGGAACCGATCGCAGCAGCGATGGCAGAGTAGGTATCCGTACCGGAGGAGGAAACCAGATGTGTCGTAAAGGTGGAGTTGTTACCACCGCCGTGCTCCATATGCAGGATCAGGGCAACATCTAAAAGTTTTGCCTCGAGTGGTGTGAACTTGCTGTCATCACGCAGACAATGCAGGATATTTTCTGCGGTAGAATATTCTTTCTTTGGCGGATGGATGATCAGACTTTCGCCATTGTAGTAGTGGCGGTAGGTCTGGTAACTGTAAACGGACAGAAGCGGGAACATACTGATCAGTTGTAAGCACTGACGCAGGACATTGGCTTCGGATGTGTCGTCCGGTACTTCATCATAAGAATATAAGGTCAGAACTCCACGCGCTAATGCGTTCATCATGTCTTTGCTTGGCTTTTTCATGATGACATCACGGACAAAGTTCTGTGGCAGGGAACGATAATTGCTCAACAATTCACAGAATTCACTCAGTTCCTGCTTGTTTGGTAATTTGCCAAAGAGGAGCAGATAGGTGCATTCCTCAAAACCAAAGAAGCAGTCATCCGGCAGTTCTGCGATCAGATCCTGCACATTGTATCCGCGGTAGTATAACTCACCGTCACAAGGAACGGATTTGCCATCCACGATCTTGGTAGAATTGACCTCGGAAATCTCGGTGATCCCGACTAAGACACCTTTACCATTTAAATCACGAAGGCCTCTTTTTACATCATACTTGGTGTATAATTCCGGGTCGATGTAAGAAGATTTCTTGGATAATTCTGATAAATGCACTAACTGAGGCGTAATTTCGCTAAATGATTGATTGGTCACAATGGTTACCTCCTTTTGCGTATATACTATTTATATTATCACGAGTTAGCGTGTAAAAGCAAGATATGAAAAAAACCATAATTTACTATGGTAATTTATTTGGAGATATCATATAATAGCAATAGATTTTTTAACCTGAAATGTGCGATTCAACCTGTTGTTTTGAACCTACATTTACTTTAAAAGGGATTCTTATATTGTCTGATGGATGTCAGGCCTCCGTTTGCAGTGGAAGGCAGAAGTCAGATTGCGGTTACCCACCTAGCATTGCTAGGAGTCAAAATATCAGGCCCGGCATTTTGGGGATACTTAAAAAGATAAACACATAAGACAAGGAAGTTGCCGTCCGGTGACTTCCTTTCTTGTGTCATTGGAATTTTTTGGAAGGGAGAAAAGAATTGAAAAAACGGACGCGTTATACATTACGAAAGCCAAAAGATTATCGCATGGTCATTTTTCTGAGCATTCTGTGTGTCTTTTTGATCTTATTGATTCTTTATACCCAAGGAAAAATGCGCATTTTACAGGATTTTATAGCGAGACAGACAACCAAGGAAGAGGATAAGATACAAGAGGAGGTTCCGGATACGCCGGAGGCAATGCCCTATTCTTCGGATCTTCGCATTGTACTTATGGATCGGGATAAAGATATATACCGGGG
>CAVLBP010000152.1:0-3897 GCA_963661325.1 bacterium | reverse complement strand
CAAGCACAAAGGGATCGACTACCGGGGCATTATGCGTGCCATTATCGCCATGATCCAGGACGGTGAGGTGACCCAGGGCGGAAGTACCATCACCCAGCAGTTGGCGCGTACGGTCTTTCTTTCCAACGAAAAGACTTGGGAGCGAAAGATCGAGGAGATGTATATTGCGGTAGAATTGGAAAAGAAATATACCAAAGAGGATATTCTGGAATTTTACCTCAACAATGTTTATTTCGCCAATGGCTATTATGGGATCGAGGCGGCGGCACAGGGCTATTTTGGCACAGATGTCAGTCACTTATCCCTTTCACAGATGATCTATCTGTGCGCCATTCCCAACAATCCGACCTTATACAATCCTTTGACCAACCCGGATAAGACGGAGGCAAGACGCGACCGTATCCTAAAATCCATGTTGGAAGACAAGGTCATCTCGGAAAATTCCTATGAGACGGCAAAGGCGGAAAAGATCGAGACCGTGCAAAAGGATGAGATCAAGAACAATTACGCGGAGACCTTTACCTATTATTGTGCGACCCGTGCGCTGATGGAAGTAGAGGGTTTTGAGTTTCAGACGGTATTTGCTGATGACGCGGAAAAAGAAGCCTATGACCGCGAGTATCAGACGCTCTATGATGAGTGCAACGCCAAATTATTTACCGGGGGCTATCGCATCTATACCTCACTGGATCTGGAGGCGCAGAGTCAGTTGCAGGCATCGATCGACTATATTCTAGGCGGCTTTGATGAAAAAAATGCTGAGGGTATCTACACCCTGCAAGGGGCATCGGTCTGTATTGACAATACGACAGGCATGGTGCGTGCCATTGTGGGCGGGCGCAGTCAGGATGATGTCGAGGGCTATACGCTCAACCGTGCTTTTCAGAGTTTCCGGCAGCCGGGAAGTGCCATCAAGCCTTTGATCGTCTATACGCCTGCTTTGGAGCGAGGCTACACACCGGATACCATTGTGGTTGACGAGCCGATCGAGAACGGACCGGTCAATGGTGACGGCACATACTCCGGGGCGATGACCCTCCGGCAGGCAGTCGCCCTTTCCAAAAATACAATCGCCTGGAAGATCTTTGATGAGATCACACCGGAAGTGGGGATCTCCTATCTGGAATCCATGCAGTTTGCAAATCTGGATGCAAATGACAAGCGTCTGCCGGCATCCGTGGGTGGTTTTACCAATGGGGTATCTGCATTGGAAATGGCAAAGGGATACGCAACGATCAAAAATGATGGCGGCTATCGCAATCCGACCTGCATCATCAAGATCACAGATGCGGACGGGCAGGTGCTCTATCAGGCAGATCAGACCGCAAGTGTCGTTTATAAAGAAAACGCCTGTCGCCAGATGACGGATATGTTGCAGACGGTCATCACCTCCGGCACCGGTCGGGGCTATTCGCTTGGCAATATGCCATGTGCCGGAAAGACCGGGACGACCAACGATAACAAGGATGGCTGGTTCGTCGGTTACACGCCATACTATACGACAAGTGTCTGGGTGGGCTATGACATTCCGAAAGAAGTGCCGGGACTGGGCGGCGGTACCTATCCGGGCAAGATCTGGTATTCTTTTATGTCCTGGCTGCATGAGGAACTGGAGCCGATCGACTTTGTGCACCCGCTGGACCAGACCCTGACCGATCTGGGACAGTCGGATACGACAGAAGATGCCGATGCGGGTCAGGCAGATACGACAGAAAATGCTGATGCGGGCCAGGCAGCAGAATGACGGCAAAGTATGCCGCAAAAGTGACAAGTTAGGAAAACGCCTTGCCAGAGGCGGGCGAATGACATACAATGAATAGCATGAGTGAGAAACGCGGAGGAAGATAGCATGAAAAAATACGGATTTGGCGCAGACGTAGGCGGAACTACGATCAAGATGGGACTCTTCGAGATGGATGGCACCTTGGTGGAAAAGTGGGAGATTCCGACCGATACGACAGAAAAGGGCGCACATATATTACAGGATATCGCAGCCACAGTACATGGCAAGATGGTAGAAAATGATCTGACTAAGGATATGGTCGAGGGTATCGGCATCGGTGTTCCGGGTGCTGTAGACAAGGATGGCGTGGTCAATCGTGCCGTCAATCTCGGTTGGGATATCGTGCCTTTGGCTGAGAAATTGGGCAAGTTGTCCGGTATGAAGGTAAAAGTCGGAAATGATGCCAATGTGGCAGCTCTGGGCGAAAACTGGATGGGCAGTGGGAAGGGCTACAACAGCATTGTTATGGTGACACTGGGAACCGGTATCGGCGGCGGTATTATCATTGACGGCAACATCCTCACCGGAGCAAACGGAGCAGCAGGAGAGATCGGACACATTGTTGTCAACGAGCAGGAGATCGAGGCATGTAACTGCGGTCATTACGGCTGTATTGAGCAGTATGCATCAGCAACCGGTATCGTGCGTATGGCAAAGCGTGCCCTTGCAGGTACGTCAGAGGACAGTAAACTTCGCACTTTTGGCGACGCTGTCTCTGCAAAAGATGTCTTTGATTGTGCCAGAGCAGGAGATAAGGTGGCTTGTGATGTGGTAGATCAGGTCTGCGGTATGCTGGGCGCAACACTGGCTAAGATCGGCTGCGTTGTCAACCCGGATGCCTTCATCATCGGAGGCGGCGTATCCCGCGCAGGACAGATCCTGATTGATACCTTACAGGAGCCGTTTAAGGCACAGGTTTTCCATGCCTGCAAGGACACCCCAATCGTGCTTGCAACGCTTGGAAATGACGCCGGTATCTACGGAGCCGTCCGTATGCTTTTATCTTAATGAAAAAATTTAGGAAAAAGGCTGGAAATTTATTTTTAGATGTATTATAATAGCAAGGCAGTTCGCGATAAGGACTGTCTTGCATATACAAGACGGCGCGTGGCTCAGTTTGGTAGAGCGCTGCGTTCGGGACGCAGAGGTCGCAGGTTCAAATCCTGTCGCGCCGATCATAAAAACCCCACAGATTGATAGGATCTGTGGGGTTTCGTTTGTCTATGTAAGAAATTCTTAGGCTTCTTTTTCGATGATACCGCTGTAGCCCTTGGCAATGATCATGCTGGCGTATTCGATGAGTTCGTCGAGTGGGATCGGTCTGCCGCTTTTTAACCAGTTGCGGTAGATAAAGGTAATACAGATCGAATAAGAACGAACGATATCCGGGTGCTTGGTCATCTCGAAGAACTTGGAAAAGGCATTGCTCTTTAACACAGCGTCTGTGACATCCTCATAGAAGAAATAGTAATGGGAATCACAGAGGAGTTTCTGTTGTACCTCATCGCATTCATCCAGATAGTGATAAAAATTGTTGACGCAGCCTGCAACATCCAACTGCTCTGCACTCATATGGACGTTCTGTAAGATGTTGTCTACGATCTCCTGCTCTACTTCTTTGACCAGATCTTCCAAGGAAGAATAGTGTAAATAGAATGTCTTGCGGTTGATCTCAGCCAGATCCGTCAATTCGGTAATGGAAATGTCAGAATAATTCTTGGTCAATACCAACTCGTAAAATGCACTACGAATGGCTTTCAGTGTTCTGCGGACACGTAAGTCCTTGCTTGTGTGTTCCATTGGTACCCCTCCTGCATTTTGCAAATAATAATATAGGCATTATACATTATTTTGCCCAAATATACAACAAGTGAGTAGAAAGTATCATAAGAAAAAGAAATGTATAAAATCCTCTGAGGTCCGGCAATATGTCCAAGTAAGAAGGGGGAAAAAATATCTTTTTGTAGAAAATAGCCACTTGCAAATCCTGTTTTATGACCTTATAATTGTTCAATGACGAACAGTTCGATAACGAACAGTTCGAAATCAAACAATTAACGGAAAAGAGATTAGGAATAATAGGGAGGTAGCATGAGAAATGAGGATCAGATAGG
>CAVLBP010000151.1:0-4054 GCA_963661325.1 bacterium | reverse complement strand
CTGTCTCTTACCCCCGCCCTCACTTCCCCTTCTACGCAAAAAAGTCCCGAGTGAGATACCTCACCCGGGACTGCCCCTCAAAAAAAGATTTATTGATTTTCCTGCTCTCTGCGCTTTGCAAGTTCTGCGTAGACATCGACCAGTTTTTCTTTAGAAAGTCTATATCCAAATGCCAGTAATAAGAACATAACCAAAAGCACGATCGCCGGAACCAGTGTTGCCATATCATATAACTTTGCAACAACTTCTGCTGACTGCCTGCTTGCATCTACATTGTAGCCGATCACTGCAAGTAAGATCGGTACACCAACACCTGCTAAGGTCTGACCTAACTTTCTGGTGAAAGAATACAATGCATAAGATGTACCTTCTTCGCGTCTGCCGGAAAGAAGTTCATGGTAATCGATAACATCCATAACCAATGCCCAGACTTCCAATGTCAGGAATGTCTGTCCTGCACCTGAGAAGAATAAGAGGATCATAAAGACATATGGATTGTTTACCATCGGTGTAAACTTCAGAAAATACATGATAAAGTTTACAATAGCGGCAAAAGCAAGACCAAATGCACAGATCTCTTTTTTACCAAACTTGCGTACTAACTTGCCAATGATCGGTAAGAACAATGCCATCGGTACATAAGTACAAACAGTCACAAAACTGTAAAGTCCCGGCTTCTCATAGAAGTTCAGGAAGAGGTAGTTGTAAGTCGTCTGTGTGTACATCTGGAATGCGATCAAAAGCATAGATACCAGACACAGGAAAATGAATGGCGGATTCTTCAAAAGATCCCCAACGGTACGGAATACATGCATACCTTCCTGCTTCTGCTTTGGCGGAACGGTGATACGTTCCTTTACATTCCTAAAATGCAGGCTGTAAATACCAATGGATACCACTGCGATACAAAGTACGGCAAAGCCTAACTTGGTCGGATCCAAGACCTTTGTCTCGGTGCCATCTGCACCGATCACGGTAGAATATACCAAAAGCGGCAGTAAGATCATGGATGGGATATTACCAAATCCTGCACCTACGGAACGCCATACAGAAAGAGAAGAACGCTCCATCGGATCATCTGTCATAACGGATGCCAAAGATCCGTAAGGGATATTGACACCTGTGTACATCATACCATATAAGATGTAGGTCACATATGCGTAGATCAGATACTGGTTGGTCGTCAGTCCTGGGATCTTGACAAACATCAGTACCGCTGCTACTGCCAGTGGAATGGATGCCCACATAACATAAGGACGGAAGCGCCCCCACTTGGTCGGCTTTCTGGAATCGATAAAGCCACCCCAGAGCGGATCATTGATCGCATCCCAGATTCTTGCAACAAGCATCAGGATGGTGATCTGTGCCAACGGAATATGTAAGCAATCCGTGTAAAACATTGTTAAAAAAGATGAAATCAGTGAAAATGTCAAAACCCCGCCAAAGTCACCGCAGGCATATGCCATTTTCTCCTTGGTCGTCAGACCATGTGTTTTTTGTTCCCCCATTATAACTCTCCTTTTTTGTAATAATGTAATGTCGCGAGTTGTATTATTTAACTCATTTAATTTATTACATTTTACTACGTTTGCTTCCATATGGCAAGTTACTTTGTGCATTTTTTTAACAATTTTTTAATTCTTTTAAAAAATCCTGTCCACTCCGGGCTTTTCGTGCTAGAATACAGACAGATCCAAATTTTGGAGTATAAATAAGGAGACGATTATGGAGAACTTTATCACAAACCAGACCAAATGCGGTCAGATCCGTGGCATCCACTGCGACGGCTACGATAAATATCTTGGGATCCGCTACGCAAGCGCCGAGCGTTTTTCCTATGCCGAGCCGGTAGAGCATTGGGATGACATTTACGATGCCACCCATTACGGCAATGTATGTCCGCAGAACCGCACTTTTTATGAACACTTAGAAATCCCAGAGCGGCTCTTCTATCACAACGAGTTCCGCCAGGGACAGACCTTCCACTATGACGAGGATTGTCTAAACCTCAACATCTTTTCCCCGGCGGGTCATGGACCTTTCCCGGTACTGGTCTTTATCCACGGCGGCGGTTTTGACTCCGGTGCCAATTATGACAGTGCGATCGATGGTGCTGCCTATGCCAAGCGCGGTATTGTCTTTGTATCCATCCACTACCGTGTCAGCATCTTCGGTTACCTGACACACCCGGATATCCGAGAAAAATACGGACGTGACGGCAACTTTGGACTCGATGACCAGTTCACAGCTCTTCAGTGGATCAAAGCAAACATCGCCGATTACAATGGGGATGCCAACAACATCACTGTCATGGGACAGAGCGCCGGTGCCATTTCCATTCAGTACCTAAGCCTCAGCCCAAAATGTAAGGGACTTTACCAGCGTGCCATCATGTTATCCGGTGGCGGTATGTTCCCGAAATTTGCCTTGCCACGTTTATCCGAAAAGACCCATGAATACTGGGAAGATCTGATGAAAACCGCCGGTGTTTCGACCTTGGATGAATTAAAGGTCTTAGATACCAAGACCATCTTTACCGCGATCGAGGAACTGAAATCCCGCCGCAAGGACAACACCTACAACACCATGCCGGTCGTAGACGGCTATCTGATCAGTGCACCAGTGGACACCCTGATCGATCATCCTCTGCCGATCGACTATATGCTGGGCTATACCAACAACGATATGTATGCCATCATCATGGGACATATCTCCCACAAGTATTCCAAGGCAAATCATGCCTATCTTTACTACTTTGACATTGATGCTCCCGGCAATGACCATAATGGCGCTTTCCATTCCAGCGATCTGCGTTATGTCTTTGGAACCCTAAGCGCATCCCACCGCCCTTACAACGCTGAGGATGCCAAGGTCTCAGAGGCAATGATCTCCTATATTGCTGCTTTTGCTGCAACAGGCGATCCAAATACAGACCATCTTCCAACCTGGAAACCTGCCGGCAGTCATGCACTGCATATCAAAAAACCGGCAAGTGCCATTGCCATGGGTCCGACCAACTGGTTCAAATTACTACATAACACATTAACAAAAGGCGATCCCAAATAAGGGACCGCCTTCTTTTTGTCAGAAACTACTCTGTTATCCAACTTCCTACTTTATAATTGTTCTTGCCGTCTTTTTTGACCTGATACAGCAACTTGTCCGCCGTTGCCAGATAATCCCACAAACGATTCTTTGCCTCCGGCACACAGTGACAACATCCCTGCGATAAGGTGATATAATCTACGCCCACCGGACTTGTGCCCGGTAGTAAAATACGCTCCATGTTGCTTTTGAGATGTGCCATCATCTGGCAGATCTCATCATCTGTCTTGCCGGTATAAACAAGGACAAATTCATCCCCGCCGTGACGTGCAGCAAATACATCCTCATTTTCCTGCACCAGACTGCTAAGGGCATCTGCCACATGCACCAGATAATGATCGCCCTCGATATGTCCGTAAGTGTCATTCACCGATTTAAAGAAATCAATATCTAAGATCTCAACGCCAAAAGTCGTGCCATTGCGGACTGCCTTTGCCAGTGCATCTTCTGCATAACTGTGCCAGTAAGCACGGTTGGGCAGTCCGGTCAGGGCATCGTGGTTGGACTTGATCATGAGTTTTTCATTCTGCTCTGTGATCTCCTTTTGCATATGCATAATGCGCTTGTGCTCATTGTGCGCACTTTCTGCCTGCATGACGGCTTCCAGATTGTAAATGCCACGCTCCCGGTAACTGTCCAGAAAACGCTTGGTATATTCCAGATATCCCACCTGATCCTTTAAGATGGATGCACAGCGGATACGCTTTTCCATGAACATACTATAGATAAGGAAAGACGCATTGTCCTGCTCGCACTTTTTGAGGAAGTAATTGAGGATCCTTGTCACTTCATCGTACTGTTCCAGATCCATATACACCTGAATATAGGCACGGATATCATCCAGATAATCCATGTAGCTATCACTCTGGTGAAAGTCCTTTTGCGCCATGCTAAGATGAAACTCCGCCTTGCTCCGCTCATCGCGCGCCAGATAGAGTGTCGCCAAAAA
>CAVLBP010000150.1:0-4165 GCA_963661325.1 bacterium | reverse complement strand
GATACAGATTGTGCCATAAAGAATCCGGGGATGGAAAAACATGTTATGATAGCATCAACAAAGAGGATGAGAGGAAGAAGGATATGTTACAGTATCAGGAAATCATTTCCAAAATGACGCTGGAGGAAAAGGCATCCATGATGTCAGGGCAGGACACCTGGCGTACCAAGGATTATAAGAAACTGGGCATCCCTGCCATGTTCTTATCGGATGGCCCGCACGGACTGCGTAAGCAGGCGGGGGCAGGAGATCATCTGGGACTCAATGCTTCCCTGCCGGCGACCTGTTTTCCGACAGCAGCGACCATGGCGAACAGTTGGGACGAATCGCTGGGAGAACAACTGGGGCAGTGTTTGGGCGAAGAGGCAGCAGCCCTTGGCGTAAACATGGTACTTGGACCGGGATTGAATATGAAGCGAAGCCCACTCTGCGGACGTAATTTTGAATATTTTGCAGAGGATCCCTATCTGGCAGGAAAGATGGCTGCGGCATATATCCGAGGCATCCAGAGCCAAGGCGTAGCAGCCTGTCCGAAGCATTTCGCGGCAAATTCACAGGAGGAGCGTCGTATGGCGATGGATTCTGTGGTAGACGAGAGAACTTTCCGTGAACTCTATACGACAGGCTTTGAGATCGCTGTCAAAGAGGGCAAGGCAAAGGGCATTATGACCGCCTACAATCAGATCAACGGCACTTATGCAAATGAGAGTAAACATTTGCTGGGCGACATACTGTATGGTGAGTGGCAGTATGACGGCATGGTCGTATCGGATTGGGGCGGAAGCAATGATCACGTCGAGGGCGTGCGACAGGGATCTCATCTGGAAATGCCTTCCACCGGAAAGATGGGGGCAAAGCAGATCGTCCGTGCCGTCCAGGAGGGACGTCTGGATGAGGAGATCCTGGATCAGCGCGTGGATCAACTTTTGCGTGTCGTTTTTGCCACACATGACGCAACAGCACAAAATGAGGGCAAGGGCTTTGATGTAAAGAAACATCATGATTTTGCCAGATGTGCAGCGGCGCAGAGTATTGTCCTTTTGAAAAATGAGAAAAAGATCCTGCCGCTTTCCAAAGATAAGACTCTTGCCGTGATCGGAGATTTTGCCAAGACACCGCGTTATCAGGGCGCCGGATCCTCTCTGGTCAATCCGACCAAGGAACCGGAGGACATTCTGGATCTGATCGCAAATTATCCGATCAACTATCTGGATTATGCCAGAGGTTATGTACGCAACAAAAAGACTGATGCGAGATTATTGGAAGAAGCAAAGGAACTGGCAAAGCGTGCAGATATCGTGCTGCTTTGTGTGGGGCTGGATGAGATCAGTGAGTCGGAAGGTCTGGATCGTACCCATATGCGTATGCCGCAGGCACAGATCGAATTGATCGAAAAGGTATCGGCGGTCAACAAAAATGTGGTTGTCGTCCTATCTGCCGGATCTTCGGTGGAAATGCCTTGGGCAGATCAGGTGGCTGCGATCGTCCATGGTTATCTGGGCGGACAGGCAGGTGCATCTGCTATGCTGGATGTCCTGACCGGAGCGGCCTGTCCGAGTGGAAAGTTGAATGAGACCTATGCTTACAGTCTGGAGGATGTGGCAAGCACTTCTTATTATCCGGCTATTGAGCGCAGCAGTGAGTATCGCGAAGGTCTTTATATGGGATACCGCTATTTTGACACGGTAGGAGCCAAGGTACGTTTCCCATTCGGCTTTGGACTCAGTTATACGACCTTTGCCTACAGTGATCTGGCGGTCGATGGAGGTGGCGTGACCTTTACGATCACCAATACAGGAGAGTGTGACGGAGCAGAAATTGCCCAGATGTATGTCGGGCATGAGCGCAGTCATCTGTTTGGACCGAAAAAGGAATTAAAGGGATTTGTCAAAGTATTTTTGAAAAAGGGAGAAAGCCAGCAGGTGACCATCCCATTTGATGATAAGGCCTTCCGTTATTACAATGTAAGGACGGATGGCTGGGAAGTTGAGGGCGGCTCTTATCAGATCTACATTGGAGCCAGTGTGGCGGATATCCGTCTGCGCGGGGAAGTACAAAAAGAGTCTTCCGGTGCAGAACTGCCATACGATATGAAGCGTCTGCCTTCCTATGCAAGTGGTCAGGTAAAGGCAGTATCTGATGAGGAATATGCTTATCTGTATGGGCGTCAACTGCCGCCAGCCAAGTGGGATACTTCCGGTAAATTGGATAAAAACGATGCCATTTGCCAGATGTATTATGCCAAGTCTTATCTTGCCAGATTTATCTGTTTTATCTTGCGCAGCATCAAAAAGGCAAGTGAGAAAAAAGGAAAACCAAATCTGAATATTTTGTTTATTTATAATATGCCGTTCCGCGGACTTTCTAAGATGACCGGCGGAGCCATGAATGAGGGCATGATCGATGGACTGGTGGAGATGGTCAACGGCAGAGGCTTGATCGGGCTGGGACATTTTCTGGCAGCGATTTTTAAGGGATAAAGGAGTAAAGTATGAACGCAGTAAAGAACGCATGGGCAGGATTTGCCGAAAAACATCCGGGAGCATCCAAATGGATCCGCGAGGGTGGCTTGTTTGTGATCGTCAGCAATCTGATCACGGTGTTAAAGTATTTGATGTTATTGTTTTTGCCATTGGCATTTGCCGGACTGCCAAATATCGATTTTGGATTTCCGGGGATTGATATTACCCTGTTTGGAGAGACTTTCAAGTGGAATATTATCGGATATGATGCCCAGCACGGAGGACTGCCATATTTCTGCGCTTATATGGTAGCTATGGTGCTCGGCGAATGCATTAACTTCCCGATCCAGAGAAGTTTTGTATTCCGCAGTAAGGGAAACATCTGGTATCAGGGCTTGTGGTATCTGATCGCATTTTGTATCGTTACCTGTATCGTCAATTCCATCAACTGTATCTGGGTTGCTGTGGCAGCACTCTTTGTACCGGATTGGCTTTACAATATCGGAACGACTGTCTTAAACGGCGGCGTTTCCATGGTGGTATTCTTCTTCGTGAATAAGATCATCTTCCCAGAGGGAGAAGCCAAGAATAACTAAGTTTTTTTCATTAAATCCTTTCCTTATATAGGGCGGTATCTTCGGATGCCGCCCATTTTTGTTGTGGCGGGATTGACAGACAGGGACGTCCCTTTTGCCAGGAGCGTCCCTAGTGGCTTGTTTATAAAAATTTAAGATTTTTTCTTGCTTTCTTTCTATACCTATGTCATACTTTTTTGCATAGATATCCGATCTGGATATCATCACAACCGGTGGATCGCCGGATGATTTCACTTTTTATTTTAGCAGAGCGATGAAAAAGGGGGAGTTTTTACAGACGCGGGAATTCTCTTTTTATCGCGGAAAGGATGAGGTATGAAAGAAACAAAAAGACAGTAGCATGGGAATATGATAAAAATATCCTTAACTCAAAAAAGATACATTCACTACGGTTTGTGGTATTTTATAATGGCATGGAAGATATTATGCGGGCAACAAAAGATGCCACATATCGCGAAAAACATTATCAGGAATTACAGATAGAATAGTTCTTTAGTGTGAAAAAAATAGACAAAAATATAAGCCGGGCTGTGCAATCATGGGAGTGGCATTGCCCGGCTTCTTGTCTGCTGGTTTTTCCGTCTTGCATACGGGAAGACGCTAGCGAAACTGGTTGCTGTCTGCTTCATAATAATAACCAATGGCTGCCAGTCGCTTTTCGAGATCTTCCTGATCGACATCCTCTGCCGCACAAAATTCTGCAAGGGATGGATAGCGGTCTCTTAAATTCATGTTGACGACACTGAGCAGCATTATGGGATCTAGTGGTAAATTCATTTTAACCTCCGAGAATTATGAATTCGTGTGCGGTTTCTCCTACCACGCACAGGGCTTTCGAGGAGCGTCGGTACTTAGTGAGCATTGCGAACTTAGTACTGCTACGTGACGCAGAGAGCGAAAGCGTCCCTGTGGTGGTAGGAGAACTGCACACGGGGACGCATTAAATGCTATATAGTTATTATATGTAAGAATGTAAAATTTGCAAATGAAAATGAATTTACGATAGGGTAAATTTACTGTAGGAAATAAAAGAATAGACTGTCCCTCGACCGTCAGGATTCTGACCTCTTAACTATAATTCTTTTTTCTTCTCTCTACAATCCCCAA
>CAVLBP010000149.1:0-4197 GCA_963661325.1 bacterium | reverse complement strand
CCGATATACAGATCAATGGCATTGTCTCTGTCTGCACGACGGATACCGTCTACAAATTGCAGTCCCAGTACCTGTGGAGACTGACGCAGCCACCAGTTATCTGCCTTGCTTCCTGCCAGACGTGTGCAGTGGATACGAGACTGCTGTCCGGCTCCGATACCGATCGCCTGTCCGTCCTTGGCATAGCATACGGAGTTGGACTGGGTGTATTTCAAGGTAATCATGGCAAGTGCCAGATCGATTTTTGCCTGTTCCGGGAGTTCCTTATTTTCGGTCACGATATTGGAGAAGAAATCGTCATCAATGACCAGTTCATTTCTGCCCTGCTCAAACGTAACACCAAAGACTTCTTTTCTCTCGATCTTCTTTGGCTCATAATCCGGGTCGATCTCAATCACATTATAATTGCCTTTTTTCTTTTGCTTTAAGATCTCCAGAGCCTCATCTGTATAGCCCGGTGCGATGACACCGTCAGAAACCTCTCTCTTGATCAAAAGTGCAGTTGCCTTGTCACATACGTCGGACAAAGAGATAAAATCACCGAAAGATGACATACGGTCAGCACCTCTGGCTCTGGCATAGGCATTGGCAAGCGGAGTGAATTCCATATCCATATCGTCTACCCAGTAGATCTTTCGCTCTACATCAGAAAGCGGCAGTCCTACGGCTGCGCCTGCCGGAGAAACATGTTTAAAAGATGTTGCCGCAGCAAGACCTGTTGCGCGCTTTAATTCTCTGACTAACTGCCAGCCGTTAAAAGCATCCAAGAAATTAATGTAGCCCGGCTTGCCACAAAGCACCTTGATCGGCAGTTCGCCCTCTTCCATATAGATACGTGATGGTTTCTGGTTTGGATTGCATCCATATTTTAATTCTAATTCCTGCATATTTTCGTCCCCTTTATATAATCAATGCTGTCTACTTGTTCTTATTGATGATCTTTGACTCGTATTTTCCTGTTGCAATATCGATATAACGCACAAACAAGGATACTTTATTGTCCTCATTTAATGACTCCCAGATCTTGTCTGCAAAAGCATCCATATCATCTTCGATGGCAACCAGTTTTGGTTCTCCCTCAAAACTAGGAAGTGGATTGCCGTCACACTTGTAAGTATGGATAAAATGTCCCTCGCCTGCGACCGGATTTTCATAAGCAAAGGTGTAACGATTGCAGGCATCCGGGTTGCCATTGTTGCTCTTTAAGATAGACATGGCGTAATTGTATTTTCCGTCCTTGATATGCATGATACCTGAAATTCTAGGAGTGTAATTTGGTCCGTCCGGCTCAAACTCTCTGGTGCGCAGGGACTGCTCGAATGTCATCTGCTTGTCCATGAGTTCATAGATCGTATCTGTCTGGTCGCCATTGGTAACGATGGTCTTGTTGCCAAGTACGCGGACCGGTGCATAGATGATCAGGCTTGGATCACTCAGTTTGGATGGATCAAATGCCTGTGTGCGGATGCCTTCTCTGTCCTCTACAAAAACACGATTGCGGCTGTTCTCACTTCTGCCCATGATAAAATAGGCGGTCACTGCCTTCGTGCCATCCGGTGTCTTACCGATCACGATACCTCTGCCCGGATAGGCATTTGACTGTAATTCCGCTTCTAATGATAACATTTCCATGAAATAACCTCCTAAAATTTTCTAGTCTATGCTATATGGTTTGTTACATAAGATAATTATAACGTATCGTGCCGCTTTTTACTATGCGCTTTTCCTAATGTGATTAATTAGTCTGTCTTATCACACGCCTTTTATTTATAAGTATCATTGGAAAATCATTTTTCAAATAAAAATAGAGCCGGTTCCCTTTCGGAGTCCGGCTCTATCAGCACATCATATTAAATATAAGAACTATAGGTTGACATAAGGTCACCCGTAGATATCGCACCCGTCTTGGTATAAAGTCCACCTGCAGTCTGCCCCTCTGTCGTCTGCGTCTTGTCATCCTCTGTCATCTGCGTCTTGTCCTTCTCCGTCACTGCGGTCGATTCGCTCACAATCTTGGTATAATAAGAGCGCAGCAATCTGGAGTAAGATCCTGTTTTGATACTATTGTATTCCCCTAAAAGACTGGTCATAGAGGAAATCGATGATCCACCACTGCTGCTTGAACTGTTCAGACTGGAGAACAGTGTGCTGATGCTGGAAGAATCATATCCTGATACGGTAAGTCCCATTTTCATCACTCCTTTGATAAAAAAATTATACAATATTTTCAATCTGCCAGTCAATAGGGGCTGCACCATGCGCCTCTAAAAAGGCATTGGTCTGGGAAAAATGTTTGCATCCGAAGAAGCCCCGGTAAGCCGAGAGCGGACTCGGATGCGGTGCCTCTAAGATCAAATGATTGGGATTTGGCGTTAAGAGTTTCTTTTTCATCTGTGCCGGTCTGCCCCAAAGCAGGAAAACGATCGGCTGCTCCTGCTTGTCTACAATACGGATCACTGCATCCGTAAACTCCTCCCAGCCAATATTCTGATGGGAATTCGCCTGATGCGCCCGCACAGTAAGTACGGTATTTAAAAGAAGAACTCCCTGCTCTGCCCATTTAACCAAATAGCCGTTATTTGGAATATAGCATCCCAGATCATCCTGTAACTCTTTGTAGATATTGACAAGGGATGGTGGGATCTCTACCTCAGGTCGGACAGAAAAACACAAGCCATGCGCCTGATTATAGTTATGATAGGGATCCTGTCCTAAGATCACAACCTTGACATCTGAAAGCGGTGTCAGATGAAAGGCATTGAAAATATCGTCCGCCGGTGGAAATACCGGACCTCTTTGGTATTCTGCCAGAACCGTATCATATAATTTTTTGTAGTAAGGTTTACAAAATTCCTGACTGAGCGGGGCCAGCCAGTCATTTGAAATTGCAGGCATATGCCATCTCTCCTTTATCTTCTGACAGATACGCCTCTTTCTGCCAGATATGCTTTTAGATCCATGATCTCTAATTCTTTGTAGTGAAATAAGGATGCCGCCAGAGCCGCATCTGCTTTCCCCTCTGTCAGCGCATCAAAAAAATGTTCTTTGGTGCCCGCTCCACCGGAGGCGATCACCGGAATGGAAACTGTCTCAGCAATGCTTCTGGTAAGTGCAATGTCATAGCCTGCCTTGGTGCCGTCACAGTCCATACTGGTAAGAAGGATCTCTCCCGCCCCCAAGGCTTCTGCCTTTTTTGCCCAGGCAATAGCATCCAGTCCGACATCAATACGTCCACCATTTTTATAGACATTCCAGCCACTACCGTCTGCACGCTTTTTGGCATCGATCGCAACCACGACACATTGGCTGCCAAACTTGTCCGCCGCCTCCGAGATCAGTTCCGGGCGGTTTAAGGCAGAAGAATTGATCGATATCTTATCTGCGCCCTCCCGAAGCAGGATGCGGAAATCTTCTACACTGCGGATCCCACCCCCTACCGTAAAAGGGATAAAGACATTGGCTGCCACCTTGCGCACCATATCTACCACCGTAGCCCGGTGATCGCTGGAGGCCGTGATATCCAAAAAAACCACTTCATCCGCCCCTGCCTTATCATAGGCAGCCGCGATCTCCACCGGATCCCCGGCATCCTTTAAATCTACAAAATTAACACCCTTGACCACTCTGCCGTCCTTGACATCCAGACATGGTATGATTCGTTTGGTAAACATCCGCTTTCCTCTTCCTATCTCTTATAAGTCTGCAAAATTCTGTAAGATCGCCAGTCCGACTTCTCCACTTTTCTCCGGATGGAACTGACAAGCAAACACATTGTCCTTTTCCACCGATGCATGGATCTGCACACCATACTGGCAGGTTGCTTTTACAATGGCAGGATCTTGTGCCTTTAGATAATAGGAATGGACAAAATAAACATAAGGACCTTCCGCAATGCCTGAAAACAACTTGCCCTCGGACGGAAAATCCAAGGAATTCCACCCGATATGTGGGATCTTAAGTCCCTCTTTTTCCGGGATACGCAGACACTGTCCCTTTAAAATGCCAAGTCCCTCAACACCCTCTGTCTCCTGACTTGACTCAAACAAAAGCTGCAACCCCAGACATATGCCAAGGAATGGTTTCTTCTCGGCAACGGTCTCACGGATGGCACGATCCAATTCGTACTTTTTGAGGTGCGCCATCGCATCGCCAAAGGATCCAACACCCGGCAGGATAACCTTATCCGCCTGTAAGATC
>CAVLBP010000148.1:0-4323 GCA_963661325.1 bacterium | reverse complement strand
CTGCAAAGCCATGCCAAAATACATTGAGCCGATCCTACAGCCCATCTTAAACGAGGTATATTCCCGGTCGGTCGGGATCATATCCCTCACGGCGATCGTTGCTCTGTGGGCGGCAGGGAAGGCACTGCAATATATGACGGCAGGCATGAATGTATTAAATGGCATTGATGAGACCAGAAACTGGTTTGTTGTCCGTTTTTGGGCGATCGTCTATACGATCGTATTCATTTTTGCCATTATCATCGTGTTGATCCTCATGGTATTTACAGAATACATCCAGAGCCTTTTAGATCAGGCTTTTGGCGTCTGGGGTATTTTGGTAGCCATTGTCAGTGTCCGACCATTGATCCGAGGGCTGGTGGTCTTTACCATACTGACCGGGCTTTTTGTCTGGCTCTTTACGACCCTGCCAAATAAGAAGATCAAGGCTTATACGCAGATCCCGGGTGCACTGATCTGTGCGGCGATCTGGTATGTATTTTCCATCTTCTTATCTTTGTATGTGAATTTTTACGATCGTTTTTCCATTTACGGCAGTATGTCGACGATCGTGCTCATGATGTTCTGGCTGTATTCGTGTATGTATATCATGTTCATGTGTGCGGAGGCAAATGTCTTTTTCGCAGAAGTCTTGGGAAGATTTATGCGTAAGCAGATAGGAAAAGTACAGGAGAAATGGAAAACTTTTCGCATGAGAAATAAATCTTGATGTTTTTTTCAGGCTATGCTAGAATGTCAGATGTTAAAGGCGTTGAATGCGTACAGTAGCAGATCATACTTTTTTCAGAGAGGATGGGTCATCGGCTGAAAGCCTGTCTAAGGTAAGGTGATATGTGAATTTCCCGCAGGAGCCGCGTGGCTGAATTTATCAGTAGGTCGCGACGGGTAGTGCACGTTAAGCATATGAGAGTCAGAGCAATCTGGAATCAGGGTGGTAACGCGGAGTCACTTCGTCCCTATGGGATGGAGCCTCCGCTTTTTTGTGTTATCTAAGAAATTTCGCGGAAATCCCTATGACACAAAAGGTAGTGACATGCCCATGATGCTTGCAAAACAGATTTTAAGGAGAAAATAAAGAAAAGGAGATAGAAATGAAAGATAAGTTACAGGAAATCACAAAAAGAGCCATGGAACAGATCGATGCAGCAGAAGAAATGTCTGCCCTCAATGATGTGCGTGTGGAAAAAAAAAGAAAAAAGGGCGAACTGACCGCCGTATTAAAGTCCATGAAGGATGTCAAGCCGGAGGACAGACCGGCAGTAGGACAACTGGTAAATGAGACCAGAAGCGCCATCGAGGAAAAACTCGCTGAGGCAAAAGAGCGCATGGAAGAGGCAGAGTTAGACCACCGTCTCAAATCCGAAGTCATCGACGTGACCCTGCCGGCAAAGAAGGCAAAGATCGGACACTTACATCCAAACACCAATGTATTGCAGGAAGTAGAAGATATTTTCGTTGGCATGGGCTACGAAGTCGTAGAAGGTCCGGAAGTAGAATACGATTACTACAACTTTGAGGCACTTAATATCCCGGCAAACCATCCGGCAAAGGATGAGCAGGATACCTTCTATATCAATAAAGATATTTTGCTCCGTACCCAGACCTCACCGGTACAGGTGCGTGTCATGGAAAAGGGCAAACTGCCGATCCGTATGATCGCACCGGGAAGAGTTTTCCGTTCCGATGAAGTAGATGCAACCCATTCTCCATCCTTCCATCAGATCGAGGGTATGGTCATTGACAAAAATATTACCTTTGCAGACTTAAAGGGGACTTTGCAGGAGTTCGTAAAGCAGTTGTTTGGCGCGGACACTAAGGTCAAGTTCCGTCCGCATCATTTCCCATTTACCGAGCCGAGTGCGGAGATGGATGTTTCCTGCTTCAAGTGCGGCGGTAAGGGCTGTCGTTTCTGTAAGGGCGAGGGCTGGATCGAGATCTTAGGCTGCGGTATGGTGCATCCAAAGGTACTCAAGATGAGCGGTATCGACCCGAATGAATATCAGGGATTTGCTTTCGGACTTGGTCTGGAGCGTATCACCCTTTTGAAGTATGAAATTGACGACATGAGACTCTTGTATGAGAACGACGATCGTTTCTTGAAGCAGTTCTAGGAGTAGGAGGAAGAAATAGCATGAGAACATCATTAAATTGGATCAAAGATTTAGTACCGGGGCTGGAAGCAACGCCTCAGGAATTTATGGATGCTATGACTTTGTCAGGCTCCAAGGTAGAATTTTATGAATGTATGGACAAGGATCTGGAAAAGATCGTAGTCGGACAGATCGAAAAGATCGAAAAGCACCCGGATGCAGACAAACTTGTTATCTGCCAGGTCAATGTCGGAAGCGAGACCATCCAGATCGTGACCGGTGCACCAAATGTATATGAAGGCGCAAAAGTGCCGGTAGTTTTAGACGGCGGACGCGTTGCCGGTGGTCATGACGGCGAAAAGACCGAGGGCGGTATCAAGATCAAGAAGGGTAAATTGCGTGGTGTAGAGTCTTACGGCATGATGTGCTCGATCGAAGAACTTGGTTCAGACCGCAATATGTTCCCGGATGCACCGGAATACGGCATCTATATATTCCCGGAGGATACCCAGGTGGGAGCCGATGCTGTCAAGGTATTGGGACTGGATGATGCCGTGGTAGAATACGAGATCACATCCAACCGTGTAGACTGCTTTGCTGTTCTTGGTATTGCAAGAGAAGCAGCAGCAACCTTCAAAAAAGAATTTGTTCCACCGGTCGTTACAAAGACAGGCAACGACGAGGATGTCAACGATTATATCAAGGTATCTGTAGAAGCGACAGATCTCTGCCCGCGTTATACGGCAAGAGTGGTAAAGAATATCAAGATCGCTCCTTCACCGGAATGGATGCAGAGACGTCTGCGCGCACAGGGCATCCGTCCGATCAACAATATCGTCGATATCACAAACTATGTGATGGAAGAGTACGGGCAGCCAATGCATGCCTATGATATGGATACGATCGAGGGGCATGAGATCCGAGTTCGCCGTGCCAATGCAGGCGAGACTTTCGTGACCTTGGACGGACAGGAAAGAAATGTAGATGAAAATGTACTTATGATCTGTGATGGCAAGAAAGCCATTGGTATCGCCGGTATCATGGGTGGTGAAAATTCCATGATCACAGACAATGTTTCTACTATGTTATTTGAGGCAGCATGCTTTGACGGAACCAATATCCGTCTTTCTTCCAAGCGTGTGGGACTGCGTACCGATGCATCCGGCAAGTTTGAAAAGGGACTGGATCCAAACAATGCCATGGAGGCTATGGATCGCGCCTGCCAGTTGGTAGAAGAACTGGGGGCAGGTCAGGTCGTTGGCGGTGCCATCGATATTTATACCAAGAAGATGGAAGGCAGACGCCTGCCGTTTGAGCCGGATAAATACAACCATATGCTGGGAACCGACATTTCACCGGAAGAAATGTTAGAATACTTTAAGCGTCTGGACTTAGGGTATGACGAAAAGACCAATGAGGTATTGGTACCGTCATGGAGACAGGATCTGGAAAGTTATGCCGATCTTGCAGAAGAAGTTGCACGTTTCTATGGTTATGACAAGATCCCGACTTCATTGCCAAGCGGAGAGGCAACCACCGGCCGTCTTTCTGAAAAGTTGAAGGTAGAAAAGATCGTGCGCAATGTTGCACAGTTCTGCGGCTTCTCACAGGGCATGACCTATTCCTTTGAAAGTCCAAAGGTATTTGATAAACTCCTTCTGGACAAGGACGATGTACTGCGTCAGGCGATCGTGATCTCCAATCCTTTGGGAGAGGACTTCAGCATCATGCGTACCCTTTCTTTGAACGGCATGATGACATCTTTGGCAACCAATGCAAATCGTCGTAATAAGGACGTGCGCTTGTTTGAAATGGGAAATATCTATCTGCCAAAGCAGTTGCCACTTACTGAACTGCCGGAAGAAAGAATGCAGTTGACACTTGGTATGTATGGAGAAGGCGATTTCTTTACCATGAAGGGTGTCATTGAGGAGATCACTTCACAACTTGGTATGGATGCAAAACTGACCTATGATCCGGCATCCGGAAAGAAATTCTTACATCCGGGCCGTCAGGCAAATGTTCTTTATCAGGACAAGGTCATCGGCTACTTGGGCGAGGTACACCCGAAGGTATGTGCAAACTATGGTATGAAAGAGCGCACCTATATCGCTGTTGTCGATATGCCGGCAGTAATGGAATTTGTATCCTTTGACAAGAAGTACGAAGGCATTGCCAAGTTCCCGGCTGCAACAAGAGATATCAGTATGGTGGTTCCGAAGGAGATCCTGGT
>CAVLBP010000147.1:0-4429 GCA_963661325.1 bacterium | reverse complement strand
AGGCGGTATCAAGGCGATGTTCAGCCGCTTTGGATCCAAACGTTATGATGAAGATGGCAACTTGATCTTACGGGAGCAGGATTTCGAGTTGTAATATAAAGGAAAAGGGGTTTACTATGGGCAATTTTTCAGAGTTAGATATGTACCTGTTCGGGCAGGCGACACATTATGATATCTACAAAAAAATGGGTGCGCATGTGCAGATCAAAGACGGCATCGAGGGGGTATATTTTGATGTCTGGGCACCACACGCGGCATCGGTAGCGGTGATCGGCGAGTTTAACGGCTGGAATGAGACATCACACATGATGGAACGGCTTGTCGAGCCGGATATGGGGATTTATGAACTTTTTGTACCGGAGGCAAAGCCGGGACAGTTATACAAGTTTTTGATCTATACGCCGGATGGCGGCAAACTCTATAAGGCGGATCCTTATGCTGCTATGGCAGAGGTGCGCCCGGGTACGGCATCCCGCATTGTTGCGCCGTTTTCCTATGTCTGGCAGGATGAAAAATGGATCAAAGAGCGCCGCAAGCAGGAGAATTTCTGGGAGCAGCCAATGTCTATCTACGAGGTGCATCCGGGTTCCTGGAAAAAGCATCCGACCGCAGAGAATGACGGCTTTTATTCTTACCGCAAGTTGGCGGAGAGCCTGGCGGACTATGTATGCGATATGGGCTATACCCATGTCGAGTTGATGGGAATTTCAGAGTATCCTTATGATGGATCCTGGGGCTATCAGGTGACGGGCTATTATGCACCCACCTCGCGCTACGGAAGCCCGGAAGACTTTATGTATCTGATCGATTATCTGCATCAGCGAGGCATCGGTGTTATCCTAGACTGGGTTCCGGCGCATTTTCCAAAGGATGCGCACGGACTGGCGGACTTTGACGGTCAGCCTTTGTATGAGTATGCGGACCCGAGAAAGGGAGAGCATCCGGAGTGGGGTACCAAGATCTTTGACTATGGCAAAAATGAGGTCAAGAACTTTTTGATCGGCAGTGCTCTTATGTGGATCGAGCAGTATCACATTGATGGTCTGCGTGTAGATGCAGTCGCATCTATGCTTTATCTGGATTATGGCAAGGAGCCGGGACAGTGGGTGCCAAACCAATTTGGCGGCAATGAAAATCTTGAGGCGGTAGAGTTCTTCCGCCATATCAATACCTTGATCCGCGGACGCAACAAGGGTGTTGTCATGATCGCCGAGGAATCGACCGCGTGGCCAAAGGTGACCGGTGATGTGGAAGATGGCGGTCTGAATTTCTCCTACAAATGGAATATGGGCTGGATGCATGATTTCCTGGATTACATGAAATTGGATCCGTATTTTAGAAAAGACAACCATAACAAGATGACTTTTGCCATGAGTTACAACGAGTACGAGCGTTATATTCTGGTCTTATCCCATGACGAAGTGGTTCACCTGAAGTGCTCCATGCTCAGCAAGATGCCGGGACTTGAGGGGGATAAGTTCAAGAACCTCAAGGCGGGCTATGCCTTTATGATGGGACATCCGGGCAAAAAACTTCTCTTTATGGGTCAGGATTTCGGGCAGATCCAGGAGTGGAGCGAGGAGAGAGAACTGGACTGGTATCTTTTAGACAATCCGAATCACAGCCACCTTTCGACCTTTGTAAAGGATCTCTTACATATATATAAGAAGTATCCGGCAATGTATGAGCAGGATGTCTCCTGGGCGGGTTTTGAATGGATCAATGCCAATGACAGTTATCGCGGTATTTTTAGTTTTGTCCGCAAGTCCAAGGATGGCAAGAATGACCTGCTCTTTGTATGCAATTTTACACCGGTAGCCTATGATGATTACCGGGTTGGCGTACTGAATCAGCGCAAACACAAACTCATCCTCAGCAGTGAGGATGTTAAATACGGCGGCACAGATACCAAACGACAGGTATCCTATACACCAAAGCGGCAGGAATGCGATGGGCGGGAATACTCGATCGCCTATCCCTTACCGGCATATGGAGTGGCTGTATTTGTATTTTAGAATAAGGAAATGGATATATGGCAGAGGATAATGCAGTAGTTTCAGCAAAAGAAAAGAAATATAGCGTCAAAGATCTGGGCGCAGCGGGAACCGAATTCCTGCAAAATCATAAGCACATATATACGAAACATCGGAAGAAGATCTTGGTCTTCTTCCTTTGCCTTGTTGCGGTCATTTTATGGGTGCTTGTCTTTAACCTGCGCAAGTATGATGACTTTGACGTCAAAGAGACATATGAGCGCGTGGATTCTGCGGAGACACACTACGTGGATTTTCAGGACAACCTTTTGAAATATAGCAGGGATGGTGCTTTTTATACAGAATATGACGGCGACCTGATCTGGAACTATACCTACGAAATGAATGATCCAAAGATCGATGTATGTGGCAATTATATCCTGATCTATGATGTGCAGGGAACGCAGGCGGCTATCCTTACCAATACCGGCTTCAAACAGACCATCAAGACGGCAATGCCGATCGTGGATGCCGATATTGCTTCCCAGGGCACGGTAGCGATCCTGATGCAGGATGGCGAGACAGGTTATGTACAAGTCTGCGATGATGCGGGAAAGGTGCTGGCATCAGGCGAACTCCATATGAAAAATAGTGGTTATCCGCTGGCGATCGCCCTTTCATCCTCTGCGCAAAGGCTCATGGTCTCACAGTTGGATGTCAAAGATGGAAATGTAAAGACAACGATCTCTTTCTATGATTTTAGCAATAAAGGCAAGGATGAGATCGATAATATCGTTGCTACCTATAGTTTTTCGGATCAGATCATCCCACAGATCGCATATGTTGATGGGGACAAGGCGATCGCCTTTGGAGACAGCGAGGTGATCGTGTTCAACAACAATTCCAAGGCGAGCATTGCCAAGGAGACTTTTGTAGACGGACAGATCAAGAGCGTTTTTTATGATGATAAATATTGGGGGATTCTCTGCCAGACGACAGATGACGAGGGAAAATATATCGATCAGATGACGGTCTATACTATGACAGGCAGAAAACGTTGTCAAAAGACCATCGACATAGCACCAACCAATGCGGAATTTTTGGCAAACCATGAAATTGTTCTTTCTAATAATAAAGAGGTAGAACTTTACACTTTGCAGGGGATCAAAAAGTTTGCATACGAATTTAGCACAAGCATATATAAAATAATATCACAGGATGCATCGCGCAGATATGTTTTCGTCGAAGACGGACATACCGATGTAGTCCGACTGAAATAGTTGAAAAGGGGACAAAATGAACATAGTTTTGATCGTTATGCTGTTTATTCTCTTTTTTTTGACGCTGCAAGGCTGGCGCAAGGGAATACTTGGCATTGTATATGGACTGGTTTCTTGGATCTTCATCTTTATCTTTGTGTCGGTAGCCAATCCCTATATTCTGGGATATCTGAAAACAGAGACAAATGTATATGATAAAGTCTATGAGCAGGCAGAAAAATTTGTAACAAAAAAGGCGGAAAACCTGCCGCAGGATACGGGACTGGGGGATTGGTATCAATCCCTGACCGATGGGATTCCGGGAAATGTCCTGGGGGATGTGACGGATTCGATCCGGCAGATGCAGACGGGCATAGAACAGAATCCGCAATTACAGGAAATCTTAAATGGGTTGCAGACACAGAATGATCTTACGGTCGCACAATTTGGCGGGGCATCCGGCATCCTGCAATTATCGGATGGTACGCAGACACTGGGGCAGATGATCTGTGGCAAGATCGCAGATTTTATGATGCAGGGTATCGCGGTGCTTATCGCCTTTGTGATAGCACAGATCATTGTGCTGATCGTGGGCTATTTTGTCAAAGGTGCGAGAAGGGCACCGGGGATCGGTCAGGTCAACGGCTTTCTCGGCCTGGTCGCCGGAGCAGCGGAAGGTTTTCTGGTCCTTTGGATCATCATGTATGCGGCGGCGTGTATCAGTACAACGACACTGGGGCAGGGGATCCTCGCCGGTATCGATCAGAGTAAATTCCTGACTTATCTGTACGATCATAATCTGGTTATGGCATTTCTCTCTACTATGTGATCTGAGAAATGTCCTTGGATACAAAATACATCCTTTCTATATAGAAGAAATAGAACAATAGATGTTGTGGTAAATGATCGGTTTGCCCCAACATCTATTTTCTTGTAATAGTAAACAAAAAAATATGAAAAAAAGTAGTAAAAATGCCTTGACATTGGATGTGGTCTTTGATAATATAGTTTTCGCACCGCACGTGAGGCGGTTGCAACAACAGAATAAAATATGATTTCTTAAAAAACTTTTAAAAAGTTGTTGACAAAGAGAAATACATATGATATTCTAAATGAGTTGTGTCTGACGGATACAACAAAGGACAACCTTGATAACTGAACAGTGAAACAACCTTGAAAGATTCTAAGAGAATAATT
>CAVLBP010000146.1:0-4495 GCA_963661325.1 bacterium | reverse complement strand
ACCGGATGCATGATCTGCACCCGGTCTTAAAATTTCTTATGCTAATGTGATCTTAAAGATCGTAACACTCTCCGGCTTTGCCGTGAAAGTAAGGAGTGGCTCGGTTCCATCTACCGCAATCTCATGATATACCAATTGCGATGCATTTTCTAAAGCCAGCACCTGCGCCCGGTCTAAGTAAGTCGGTTTTCCCATTTCTTCCCATGCCTTGTATGGCGCTGTCGTGTCTGCATCGATCACTGCCTTTTTTACAGAGCGAATGCAGCCTTGCAGGTGGATCTCCATATCTTCCTCCTTGATATCTCTTTCTTCAATATCATGGTTATAGGCAAAGATCATAACTTCTTTGTCATCTGCAAGCGCAAGGACTTCCGCCGTTCTTCCTGCCTCTTCCCCGCCTACGCTAAGGCGCTTGGATCCTGCTTCGTGTAGGGCTTGGAAAAGCCGGTAAACAGGCTTTGGCGTTCCATAGACATTGACCAGTCCGAACTCATTATTGAATGGCAGTCCGTGCAGTCCCATTTCTTCAAAGATATCGGAAATACACCAGTAGGAATAGCCCTCGACCAAGCCTTCATTATATGCCAGCGTTGCCGTTACACCTGCGGCTGCATAACTGACGTCATAATACCCTACGTTCCACTCTGTATAATAAAGCGGATAGTCGCCTGCTTCCTCTTTTGCCTTTCTTGCCGTCTGTGCCAATACATCACGCGGATTGGTATTTGGTCGTGTAAACATCTCAGCCATCTTCTGTAGCATGGCATTTCGTTCTTCTTCCGGCATTTTGGCAAATGCCTCCATATCCATGCCATCACCTTTGCTTCCTGCGCCATTCATGCCTGCTCTTGAGAGCGGGTCATCTGCCGGATAGTGGTGGGTCGTGATAAAATCATACGGTACATGGTTGTTGTCACAGAACTGACGGAACTCCGGGATCCACATATTATTGGAAGTTGCCGGTCCGCCCACTTTCAAACGGGCATCTACCTGCTTGATCGTTCTGGCTGTCATCTCATACAGATGGAAATAATCTTCCATGGTTCCGTCAAAGAAGAAACGCAGGTTTGGCTCGTTCCATTGATGTAGACATCTGCCATCGGCACATCCAAAAGATGATACGGATTCGCCGTGGAGATCACGACGCATGGCATTTCGCCCGCATACCAAGGTATATCATTTCCCAGTCCAAACATGACCTTCCAATCCACACGGACAGTCGTTGCATTGGAAACGGTCTCCATATTTAAAACGATCATGCACATATCATATTGAGAGACAAAAGAATCGGTCGTTGCCATGATCTCTTTCATGACTTTTAAAAGGGTCGGCGTCGGGATGCCCTTTAACATCAGATCCTGATTGAGTTCCATCTTACGCTTACGGAGCGTGACCTCAAAGCCTTCTTTTTCCAAACGGCTCTTGATATCGGCTGCAAAAGCAGATCGGTTTGTTACATAGTTTTCGATCACGTTTAAGTAAATGCGTTTGGTCTTTTGTGGAGATAATGGCAGATAGTGACGGTTGTCCTTGACTAGGGTAACTGCCTTGTCTGCACACTCTACAGCCCACTGTCTATACTGCTGGCAACCGATCTTTTCCACCTGTTCCTTTGTCGGTGCTAAAGTGCCTGCCTGCTTTTTCTCCGGCAGACCCAAAGCAGCCTTGGTTGCCAGAATACGCGTCACTGCCTCGTCAATACGTTCTGTCGTAAGCATCCCCTTTTCCACGGCTTCCTGTAAAAATACAAAATCCTCATCCAGATTGCGGTTGAATAAGATCATGTCAATGCCTGCCATGATCGTCTTTGCCAAAGCCTCGCGTCTTGGCATCTTTTGCATATAACCGACCATCAGGGTAGAGTCTGTCACAGCAAGTCCGCGGAAGCCCAACTCCTTGCGCAGAACATCCGTGATCAGTACCTTGGACTGGCTTGCCGGCAAAAAGGCTTCTTCCCGGCTGATATCCGGCTGAAAATGTCTTGCAACCGCCGGCTGTGCGATATGTCCGATCATGACCGTCTGTGCGCCCTGATCGATCAGGGTGCGATAAATCGTGCCATAAGTATCCATCCATTCCTCATAAGAACGGTCATTGACCGATACCAACAGATGCTGATCTCTCTCATCACAGCCATCACCCGGAAAATGCTTGATCGATACTGCCACATTTTCCTCTTTTGCTGCCTTTAAGTAATTGGATGCCATGGCAATGACATCATCCCGCTTGCTGGAAAATGCACGGATATTGGTAATAGGATTGCGATAGTTATTATCAATGTCTACGATCGGCGCAAATGCCCAGTTGACGCCAACGCCTGCGCCCTCACTACAGGAAATCTTACCCAGACGATAGCCGGATTCATAATCTCCGGTCGCCGTGCAGCCCATAGGCATGCCGTACTTGGTTCCCTGTAAGACAGCACCATCACCGCCCCACTCTAAGTTTGCGGCGATCAGCATTGGCACCTTGCTGGCATTCTGTAAGGCGCTGATCGCTTCTGCTGCCTTCTGCTGATCCATTGGACGGATCATAAGTGCGCCCAGTTTCCGTTTTACGGTAAATTCTTCAATCTGCTTTTTCCCGATCATCTGTACGCCCGGGCAGATCATCTGTCCCAGTTTTTCGTCCAGTGACATATCCTTTAGGGTGTTTTCTACCCAATCTATCTGCCCCGCGTTCAGGCAAAATGGTTTTTCTCTTAACTCGTCTCTTTGCATGGTTCTACTCCTATCATCATTTGAGAATTTCCTATTGATAGCATAGACGAATTTTACTTTGATTTATTGCAAAATTATTATGTTTATTATTATTTTATTGTGTTTTTATAGCGTTCCCAATATGTAATTGATAAACTGCTGTGCTGTTCTACCGGAGATACCACCGTGGCTGAGTTCCCACTTATTCGCCTCTGCCCGCAATGTCTCGTCACTCATCTGCTCCTCGGTCACACCATTCTTTCTTGCAAGTTCCACTACGATATGAAAGTACTCTTTCTGACTCGGCTTGGAGTAGTTGATCGTAACACCAAAGCGGTTGACCAGAGATAATTTTTCTTCCATAGTATCGGAGTGATGCATACCGTTCTGGGTCTGCACATCATTCCGGTCATTCCAGGTTTCCTTAATCAGGTGTCTGCGGTTGGATGTCGCATAGATCAGGATATTGTCCGGTCTGGTCTCCACACCACCCTCGATAACAGCCTTTAAGAATTTGTACTCGATCTCAAATTCCTCAAAGGAAAGATCATCCATATAGATGATAAATTTGTAATTGCGATTCTTGATGCTGGCAATGACATTGGACAGATCTTTGAACTGGTGCTTGTAGATCTCGATCATACGCAAGCCATCCGGGTAAAATTCATTAACGATCGCCTTGATACTGGTAGACTTGCCTGTACCACTGTCACCAAAGAGCAGGACATTGTTGGCGGCTCTGCCTTCCACAAAAGCCTTGGTATTGTCAACCAGTTTCTTTTTCTGGATCTCATAACCGATCAGATCATCCAGCATGACTTTGTCCATGTTGTTGATAGCGATAAACTCGACGTCTCCCCCATCCTTTTCCTTGATACGGAAAGCCTTGTTCAGACCGAACATTCCAACACCATAATCTTTGTAAAAATCAGTCACAGCAGTAAAGAAAGCGTCCACATCCTCTGCCGCCTCCAACTGTGCAGAAAGCGCAATGATCTTTTCACTCACATTTTTATTATACATGAGTTCCTTTTTCTGGATGGAATGATAATCGGATAACTGCGAAAAGCAGTCAATACCAAGGTCTGCCTCGATCTTTGAAAAATCATAGTCAAAGAGATTCTTGATAACAGCAAAATCATTCTTTGCAAAATGATTGACACTGCCATCATTGGCTCCTACCTTTTCACAGGTAATAGAAAAGGGATTTTCATTGGTCACCAGATAGAATGCCAGATAGTTGTGCCAGAGGTTGTGGTCAAACCCATAATCTGTCGCAACCACCAGAAGTCTCTTTACCTGCGTGTAAATGTCCTGGATCAACTGTGCCTGATCCTTTGTCTTATTTTCATAGTGACGGAAGATCTCGCCAAACTGGTATAAAATACAGTCCTTATCCATGTCACCATACATGATCAATTTTGAAATCTCACGATACATCTTTTCTTCCTCTTTTCCTTGTGTAAAATCTATAATTCCTTGGTCTTATATGTCACATAGCCCTCGTAGTAATAACTATGATCGATCCCTTTCATAAAAACTTCCCTGCGAACGCATAAATATCCTCAAATAAATATCTGTGAATCATCTGCAAACTTTCAAAAGTGCCCGCCTGCATAGCATCAAGCCTGCCACTCTCGAACAATTCCACTGCTTTTTTCTTACTGATCTTTTCCTCTTCTCTAGCCAGTTCCGCCGAATCACTTAGTCCCAATCTGTTCTCCAGTGCCATATCACACCTCCACCATATATCTTTATTATTTTACCACAGACAGGTTTTGAAACCAACTCTTTGA
>CAVLBP010000145.1:0-4567 GCA_963661325.1 bacterium | reverse complement strand
GCTGCAACCATCTCTCCGTTGTAAGCATGATTTTGCTGCTTGACAAGGATAACATCACCATCACAGATACCGGCATTGATCATGCTTTCTCCCTTGACGCGGAGCATAAAAGTATCCTGATTCGGCATATATTCTGCCGGGATCGGAAAGTAATTTTCGATATTCTGAATGGCTAAAAGCGGCTGTCCGGCTGCAATGGATCCGATGATCGGAACATTGACCATCTCACGCCGGGTCAGGTTAAAACTGTCATCCACGATCTCGATCGCACGCGGCTTGGACGGGTCTCTGCGGATATAGCCGTTCTTCTCTAAGGATTCCAAGTGAGAGTGGATAGAAGATGTAGACTTTAAATGTACTGCATCACATAACTCTCTGACAGTAGGCGGATAGCCTCTATTTAAGATCTCCTGCTTGATGTATTCTAAGATTTCGCGCTGCTTTGGCGTAATGCGTCCGTATTCCATAGAAAACTCCCTTCGTAAACAAATAGATAAATGATTTATTCAGATTATAGCATAGGAAAGTATAAAAAGCAAACATACATTCCGAAAATTTGTTCGAAAAAGTTCTTGACAAACATCTGTTCGCGTTGTATTCTAATACCAGAACAAAGGTTCGTTCTGATACATTTTGAGAAAGAGGATGAGAGATATGACAAAGAGAATCCAGCAAAAGCAACGTATTTTATTTTATCTGTTGATGGCGATCGCTATTATGGTTACCGTTATCTGTGTTTTTGCTATGACATCCAATGCCAAGCAGGATCACAACATGTACAAGTATTATACCAGCGTCCAAGTAGAGGATGGTGATTCTCTTTGGTCTATTGCTGAGGAGTATTCTGACTTAGATACTTATGCATCCTATACCGATTATATTGACGAGGTAAAGCAGATCAACCATATCTCCGGGGATGATATTCATGCAGGAGAGTATCTGACGATACCTTATTATTCCGCACAAGTACAGTAGTTTGCTTGTCTTTTCCCACTATTACCAGTATAATATAGATTGTAGTTAGATTATATTTATCTACAGGATAGAGGGAGAATTTGAATTTATGTTACGATTTATTTTAGTGGTACTTGCCAATGTAAAGCGTGGACCTTATCTGATCCCAAAGATGCGCAAGATGTTCCGCCATCCGGAGCGTTATTCCGAGCAGGTACGTTATGCATTTGCGCAGAAATTGATCGATTATATGAAGGCTTCCGGCAAGATCAAGACAGAGGTCTATGGTACGGAGAATTTGCCCTTGGAGGGCGGGTATGTGATGTATCCCAACCATCAAGGCAAATATGATGCATTAGGGATTATATATGCTCACAAGCAGCCCTGTTCCTTTGTCATGGACAAGGCTAAGTCCTATTCCTTTTTAGTAAAGGAACTGGTCGACATGTTAGGTGCCAAGCGTCTGGAATTGGATAATGTCAGACAAAATCTTACCGTTATCAATGAGATCACAGAGGAAGTCAAGCAGGGCAAGAAATATATTCTGTTTTCCGAAGGTGGTTATGATAAGAATCGCAACAAGGTACAGCAATTCAAGCCTGGCAGTTTTAAGTGCGCGGTTCGTTCCAAGACACCGATCGTTCCGGTCGCATTGATCGATTCCTACAAGCCTTTTAATAGTTTTGAATTTGGAACGGTTACGACCAAGGTGGTCTTTTTACCTGCCATCTATTATGATGAGTATAAAGATATGAAGACACCGGAAATTGCCAAACTGGTTCGTCAGCGCATCATTGCCCGCATGGCAGACTTTGGTGTGGATGCCGACTGACAGGCAGCAATCTGATCGGTATAAGGCGATATAAGAATAATGATCCGATGAACACTTATTATGTTTCCCTTGGATGTATAAAGAACTGCTATGGTATCTATGATTATGACTTGAAATGAGCAAAAATAGGTGGCATAGCAGTATTTGTTTGAAAATGTATTGTGCGGATAAATATCTGTTTTTCCGAAAGATATTGTATTTAAAGGCAGAAGATGCTATAATTATATATAGAAATGCACATAAAAGGCTTTATGTATGCTATGTGTTTTCTTGCATGTTCCTAATATTTATATTGATGAGGATTTATTATGGGAAAAGATTCTGCTTATTACAAATCAAAAACAAGATCACAGAAAGTCAAACTGCGTGGTCTTATCGACCAGTTGCCGAGTTTTGCTGCAGATTATATCTACAGTAAAGAACTTACCACGCAGCCCAGTACTTTGATATCATATTGTTATGATCTGCTTACATTTTTTCGCTTTTTGCAAACACATAATTCGACCTTAAAGGATCTTTCTTTGACAGAGATCCCTTTATCTGTTATGGATCACTTACAATCTGAAGATATTGTAGAATACCAGCGTTATCTGGAATTGAATCTGGATGGTGAAATGCATGAAAACGGCAAGAAAGCCATTGCACGGAAAATGTCGCCTCTGCGAGGTTTGTTCCAGTATCATTATGAACGCAAGAATATTTCGGACAATCCAATGATGCTGGTCAAATTACCAAAATTAAAAAAGGATAAAAACATTGTCCGCATGAACAATTATGAGGTGCAGGCACTTTTAAATGTCATTGAAAATAATGCCGGCGTGCCTATGACTGAAAGACAAAGAAAATATGCTGCCAAGACCCAGAAAAGAGATCTTGCCATCATGACCCTTATGCTTGGTACCGGCATCCGTGTTTCGGAATGTCGCGGTTTAGACTTAAACGATCTGGATTTTAATGTTAATTCCATGACTATTGTCCGCAAAGGTGGCGGGCAGGATGTCCTGTATTTTAGTGATGAGATCCATCAGGTCTTAGATGATTATATCTGTTCGGAACGCGTCCTGATCACGCCATACGAAGCGGATGCTCCTGCCCTCTTCTATTCTATCCAGGGACGGCGTATGAGTGTCGATTCCATCGAACGTCTGGTAAAGCGTTATGCACAGATGGCGGTCCCAAACAAAAAGATCACACCGCACAAACTGCGCAGTACCTATGGCACAGCCCTTTACCGTGAGACAGGCGATATCCGCCTGGTAGCCGACGTTTTAGGCCATGAGAATATCAATACCACCATCGATTATTATGCTGCTATGGAGGACGAACACAAGCGTCAGGCAGCCAATGCCGTAAACTACAAACGCAAGGATCTGTGATCGGATCCTTGCGTTTTATTATGCCTTATAAATGATTGTTTTTATAAATTATCCAGTTCTTCTGCGGAGAGAACGCGTCCATCCTGCCAGATCTTTTCCAGATTGTAGAAAAGTCGGTCATCCTGTGAAAACAGATGCACGATCACGTCTTCGTAGTCCATCAGGATCCAGGTAGAGGAACGGTTGCCTTCCACCTGCTTTGCATGGATCCCATGCTCATACATTTCCTTATCTACTTCATTTTGCATGGCAAGCAACTGGTTCTGGCTTCCGCCACTGGCAACGATAAAGTAGTCAGCCATAACGGAAAGTCCCTTAATATCAATTACTTTGATGTCTTCTGCTTTCTTTTCGTCCAAAGCGTGACATACTAATTTCACCATTTCCTTGATTTCCATAAGTTTTGCTCCTTTTCTTATTTTTGCAAATTTTTATAGTATTCATATGTTTCTAAAGTCATCGGATCCATATCGGCTGGATTCTGGCTTAAATATTGGACGGAATCCTCCAAGATCATAAAAAGTCCGGCATCGATATCTGCAAAGGATTTACGACGTATTTCTTCCAGATGTGGTGCTTTATCACGATGCGGCTCTATATAATCCGCAATATAAATGATCTTATCCAAGAGATTCATATCCGGACAGCCGGTCGTATGCACGGCGATCGCATGCAGGATCTGTCGATCTGTAATATCATATTTCTCTTTGGCAAGATAAGCGCCGACTTTTCCATGCAGTAAATGTGGATGCCGGTTCTCGATATCTGTGACCGGAATTTTTTGCTTGTGACAGATGTCTAATCGTTTTTCGTCGCTGAGGCATTTGGCGCAGTCATGCAGCAAACCGGCAACCATAGCCTTTATCTGCGGATAGCCATGGACGGATGCCAGATTGCCTGCCGTGTACATAACCCCTAAGGTATGCTCAAAACGTTCCGGTTTTAATTCTTTTTTGACCTTCTTTTGCAAGGAATCAATCAGAGAAAGCGGATAGTCAGCCTGATATAATTGGTGTTCCTCAATATAAGAAAGCACCGCTTCCGGGAGCATGGAAGAAGGACCATCTGTCTCTCCCGCTTGCAGGCATTTACGGATATGGGATGAGGAAATGTCCATCATCTCTACCGGCATTTCGATAAATTCTGTCAAGAACTTCTGTCGATATGCCCCTATACGCTCGTTAAATGCCATAGGATGTGCTTTTTTTATTGCCTGATTATCTAGTGGCCGCTTGGCAACTAAGATCTTACAAGCGGCGCAGATGCGCTCTGGGTGCACCCATTGATCGAACATGGCAAAAGAATCTTCGCCAATGATAAAATAAAAGTCTGTATTTTGACCAGACTGTTCATGCAATTCTTCCAAGGTCTCCCAGGAATAACAAGGTGTCTTTTTTTCTAATTC
>CAVLBP010000144.1:0-4730 GCA_963661325.1 bacterium | reverse complement strand
GACAAAAGGCTGGATAAAAGGATCAGAAGGATGCGGAGCAGACGGATGTTTACACCCATATTTCTGGCATACGCCTCTCCCATCTGATATGCCCCGATCGGTTTTGCCATGAAAAATGTGGCTAAGACCGTAAGTGTGACTAAGACGACGATCATGCCTACGTCCTTCCAGTCCGTACCGGAAAAACTACCCATAGACCAGTTGTGCAGGTTGACGATATTGGAATCTGACGCGAAAGTCACCATAAAATCCGTAATGGCAGAACAGATATAACCGATCATAATGCCACACACGACCAAAAGGGACATCTTCTGTACGCGCATGGATAAGAGCAGGACAAAGCCCATGGCAAGCAAGGATCCGATAAAGGCTGCTGCTACCATGCCAAGGGAGGACATCTGCAAACCTCTTTCTAAGCACAGGATCATAGCGATCGCCACGACCATTTTTGCCCCCGAAGAAATACCAAGCACATAAGGCCCTGCAATGGGATTTTGAAAAAAGGTCTGGAGCAAAAAGCCGGATACCGCCAAAGCACCTCCCAAAAAGAGAGCCGCCAAAAGGCGTGGAAGTCGAATATCCCACACGATATGATAAAAGGTACCTTCTCTTGTCTGGCGGAGCAATACCTGCCACATCTGCATACTATCCACCGACACACTGCCGGAAGTGACATTCCAGATCACTAACAAAAGCAAGGCTATGACAAGGCCTGTCATTGTCACGATAAATCGTTTCATCTGTCTTTTCCTCAGTTCAATTTCTTTAAATAGGTCAGGTCTGCATCCGCATCCACAAGGACATTATGCATGTCCTCCACAAACTCTGCCATGCCGGTCGACTCTTGGAAAAAGTTCTTGCCGGTGCAATAGACATTGCCCTTTTTTACGGCATCAAACTGCGCAAACAGACTGTTTTTTGCCAAAAGTTCGTCTATGCTTGTGATCTCCCCTTCAATCGCACTGTTGTATATCAAAACATCGGCATCCTGTGCAGCATTATAAAAATCTTCCATCTGCATATTCATAGTCGAAAGTGCATTTTCTTCCTCGGGAACCACATCAGCCAAGGCATAATCGCCGCCAGCCATGGTGATCATCTGGGTAATATAATCTCCGGGCTTTCTGACATTGATGGCGCCGCTGGAATTGACCGAGAAAAAGGCAACCGTCTTACCGGTATTTTCCTGGTCAAGCAGTGGCGTGATCTGTTCCACCTGACTGTCAAAATAAGTGTTTGCCTCATCGGATGCATCAAACAAAAGACCATAGAGTTTGATCCATTCCAGCCGCCCCAAAGGATGCGTTTCATAGGACGACCGTTCGACCAGTACCGGAATACCCAGTTCTTCCAGTTTTTCTTTCACTTCCGGTGTGTGATAGATCATGGTATTTTCGATGGCAAGATTGCAGCCTTCGTTTAAGATGCACTCATAATCCGGGGCACTGTACTTGCCTGCATAGATCATGTCACCTGCCTCGATCGCCTCTTTTGCCTCCGTGATATACCAGTCCTTTGCCTTGGAGCCGGACAAACGGATATAAGATATGCGGTCCAACTGGCGGATCAGATCCATGACCGAGGTTGACACCAGATAGGTCTTATCCAGTGGCTGTTGCAAAGCCACGACATCTTCCGGCAGATCCTTTGGCGTATCTTTGCCCTCCGGCACCAATAGAAAACGCTGGTCATCCCCTATGGTGATCAGGGAATAATCTCCATAGTATTCCACCTGAAACTGGGTCGCATACGCCAGCGACATCTGACCTGTCTTCTCTAAACTGTCAAAGGCTATCCTGTCCGTAGTATCAGACTGACTCTGCACGCCACATGCGCCCAGAGTCAGCATCATAACCACAGCAAGCAGCAAACTGATCCATCTTTTACATCTCAATCTCATCTTGCAAAGGTTCCTATTCTTAATTGTCAATTAACGAAAAATTCAAGGTATATTCAATCTCGTGTGGCTGGCTCATCGCCGTTGTATCACCCACAACCGATAATGGCTGATCCAGATCGTCTACCGGGATCGTAAAGGTAGAACCCTCTCCGTCTGACGCCTCATTTAAATACTTTTCTCCGTCCACAAGCATATAGTCATAATGACTGCTGCTCCAGATGATCGTTGCAGTAATCTTACCATTTTTGACAGTGATCTCTGTCGGAGAAGCCACGGTTGCCTTTCCGGTACCGCCTTCCAACGTCACTTCCACATTATAAGTGCCGTCTGAGAGACTATCTTCTTTTTTTGTACCACATCCCAATAGGGAAAGCAGTAAAAAGACAGATAAGAGACAGACTGCCAGTCCCTGTTTGATGTGTCCTTGTTTTCTCTGTACTTCCATGATGTCTTACTTCCTTATATCAAGTAATGTCTACTGTGGACTAGAAACACTGACCTTGTGATCATACCAGGTTCCCTTGGTTCCAAGGATCGCCAGATCAAATTCCTTGTCTAATGCCGTTACAGGAACGTCAAATCCGTAAACTTCTTCTGTAGTTCCATCACTATAGGTAACCGTATCCTTTGTCGGCTGCAAGACGTTCTTGCTATCCTTTTCGGCATCTGCTGCCAGGCCCACATAAAGATTTACAATCTTCTTTGATGTCAGAGAAATGTGAATGGTCATCTTACCATCCTTTACTGTCAATTCTCCCATACCATTGTTTGCTTCATTTACATGAAACATACTACTGTCGGTTGTAAATTTTACCTGGTAAGTACCGTCAGCAAGCGCAGATGCACCGGCAGACGTATTGTCTGCTGATGCTACAGTCACTCCGGATCCTTCAATGGCTTCTTTTGTGTGTTCTACATAGATCTGCTGGATGGCTTCGATCTCCCCCAGTCCTGCGATCTGGCATTCTACAGAATCAAAGGCCTTAGTAGCCTCAAACTGGCTCTTCCAAGAGTCATTATCATCCCCTGCCATATCGTTATTTGCATGATCTCCGGCTACCACCATCAGGGGACGAAGGATCACTTTCTTGTAACCAGCTTCCTTTACAGCCTCGATCACATTTTCACAAGCGGTCTCTTCCGGCTCTCCCTCTACAGTGCCGATAAATACGTTATCATATCCAAGATCTGCCATCTGGGAAGCCATCTGGGAATAAGAGATCTTTGCTGTATGAGAAGTACCATGTCCCATAAATACAAATGCGACACCATCTTCTTTTGCAGCATCCAAAGAGTCATAACCTGCAGTGCTTACAGCCTCTGCAGTAATTGCTTCTGCAACTGCCTGCTTATCCGCATTAACGCTTGCTGCATCTGTTCCAACCTGACCAAGAAGTGGTTCTGCAACTGTCACGGAATCAAACTTGTCCTTATACTCATTGACTGCCTCAACCAACTCATCGTACTCTGCACCATGCATAAGATGTGTTGGCTGAACAACTAGGTTCTTTACACCATTGTCTACGGCACGCTCTAATGCCTGATCCATATTGTCGATCTTTTCACCATCTCTTGCCTGAATATGGTTGATGATAATCTGTGCAGTAAATGCACGTCTTACAGACCAATCCGGGTTTGCCTCTGCGATTGCTTTTTCTACGCTGCCAATATCTGCAACACGGCTGTCGTTAAAGGATGTACCAAAACTCACAACAAGAATCTCGTTCTCGCCGATGTCATCCTGGTTCAAAGGATCATCTTTGGATGCATCTCCGGTATCTCTTCCAAAATAATCCGGATCAGCATTCTCCCCGCTGACAAGTTCTTTCTGTGCATCTGTCAAAGCATCCCACGCCTTCTTAGCAGCCTCACACTGCTCATCTGTCTTGTCTGTTCTTTCCTGCACATAAATGGCATCGATCAGATCTGCAACCTTATCTGCTGCTTCCTGATCGCTTGTGGTATTGTCTGTCTTTGCTGTGTCTTTACTGCCACAACCGCTCATCATACCAAAAGCCAGCATACATACCATCATGAGTGATACTACTTTTTTCTTCATTGTCTTCCTCCTAATTTTTTTCGTTTTTTCATAAGAAGGATGCAGGGCATACAGATCCGAAAAAAGCGACACCAAAAGAAAAACTCTGTCCTAATCATAAGAACAGAGTAATCATAAATTATTATGTAAACAAATAAATCTGCACATCAAAAATATGCAACTGACTTGCATTACATAAAACAGTACGACCAATTACTCGTGATCCGGAATGACTCCTGTACCAAACAACTGGCAGGTTTCCTGGCTGAAAGATCATCACACGGCTTTTACCTTCCCAATGCAAGGCATCAGTGGCATAAAACAAAAGCCGCACTCCCTAATCACAGTGACGAGATCGTACAGGAATCACACCTGTTTCCCTTTTAACCCTTTCTCAAGTCTATAGATCCTTGGAAGGGCACCAATTATTTCTCTATGAAATTCGACTTATTCTATCACACTCTACTATGCTTTTCAATGGAAAAATCTAATAGCAGATTGTTTTTTACGTGCATTTTTCTTGATTTTGTGAGGGATTATTGTATAATATGATGAGGGTACTTTGAAATGTCTATTTTTTAACAAAGTACATCTAATATTTTCAAATCATACAGAAAAGAGGTTAAAAGAAATGGCAGAAATCAATTTAAGCAAGTATGGTATTTCCGGAACCACAGAAATCATTCACAACCCTTCTTATGAAGAATTATTCAAAGAAGAGACCAAGCCGGAATTGGAAGGTTACGAAAAGGGTCAGGTCAGCGAACTTGGCGCTGTAAACGTAATGACAGG
>CAVLBP010000143.1:0-4744 GCA_963661325.1 bacterium | reverse complement strand
ACACAGAAGGATGCTTTCTTCTTTTTTATTTTTCCTACTAAAATTTTACCCTAACACAGAATCCGTATGTCCTATGCGAAATCATTTGTCAGTGTCTCCGACAATTCTTCCCAACTTTCATAGAGGGTATCCAATTCTTTCTGGATCTTTTCCTGCTTTTGCGACAGTTCATTCAATTTTGCTGAATTGGTCGCCACATCATCCTTGGCAAATGCTTCCTCGAACCGGCGCAGGTCTTCTTCACAGACGGCGATGCGGTCTTCCACCTCTGCCAGACGATTTTCCACCTTGCGCTTTTCGCTCTGGATCTTCTTTTGCTGCTTCCAATCCATCTTGCCCTCGGATTCCCCGGACACAGGATCTTCTCCTGCCTTTGTCTCCTCCCCGGTCTCCTGCTGGCTTTGCAGGGACTGGGCTTTCTTTTCCACATAGTAATCATAATTGCCCAGATAGACCGTAAAATGCTGTCCGGCAAGTTCTAGGATCTTGTCCGCGGTCTGGTTGACAAAATATCGGTCATGCGATACATAAAGCACCGTTCCTTCATAGGCATTGATGGCATTTTCCAAAATCTCCTTGGACTCCATATCCAAATGGTTGGTCGGCTCATCTAAGATCAAAAAGTTGGCACCGGACAACATGAGTTTGGCAAGGGAGATACGTCCACGCTCTCCACCGCTCAGGTCGCCGATCCGCTTGTAGCAGTCATCCCCTAAAAACATAAAGGCTGCCAGAACATTGCGGATCTTTGTCTGGTTCAGATTCGGATAGGTATCGCTCATCTCCTCAAATAAAGTCTTGTCGTCATCCAATTCCTGCTGTTCCTGATCATAATAACCGATCGTGACATTTGCACCCAGACGAAATACCCCTGCGTCCGCCGGAACGATCTCGTTGATGATCTTAAGAAGTGTCGTCTTTCCCGTGCCGTTATCCCCCAGGATCGCCACATGCTCACCTCTTTGCAAAAGAAAATCCACATTGGAAAAAAGTGTGACGCCATCATAGGCTTTAGACAGTCCAATGAGTTCCAAGACATCATTGCCACTGGTCTTGTCCGGTGCTAAGGACAACTGCATTCTGCTTTCTTCATCGATCGGCTTTTCCAATACATCGATCTTGTCTAAGGCTTTTTGCCTGCTCTCTGCACGTTTGATGGACTTTTCCCGGTTGAATTGCTTTAACTTGTCGATGACTTCCTGCTGGTGGGCGATGGATGCCTGCTGTTTTTCGTACTCCCGCAGCATGGTCTTGCGGATCTCTTCTTTTTGCATGGCAAAGGCGGAATAATTACCTTTATATACATGTGCCGTATGCATGCTCAGATCGATCACCTTGGAAACTATGCGGTCCAGGAAATACCGGTCGTGGGCTACAATGATAACGGTTCCCTTATAATTCATAAGAAAAGTCTCCAACCACTCGATCGAAGACATATCCAAATGGTTGATCGGCTCATCCAAAAGCAGGATATCCGGCTTCATCACCAGCAATTTTCCCAGTGAAACACGGGTCTTTTGCCCCCCGGAAAGCATATCCATGGTCTTATGAAAATCCTCATCCGAAAAGCCAAGTCCGCGCAAAACACCCTGTACTTCAGACTCATAAGCATAGCCATTGTTATGGTCAAAGATGTCATGGAGTTCATGGTAGCGTTCCAAAAGTGTATCCAGATCCTGCCCTGTGACTTCCGTCATCTGTTCTTCCATTTTTTGCAGACGAGCCTGCATATCCAAAATATCCTGACGCGAAGAATAGACGGTCTGATAGACCGTCTCGCATCCTTCTACATTCTGATACTGCGCCAGATAACCAAGACTTGCATCCTTTGCAAGCACGACATTGCCCGCATCCGCATCCAATTCTCCGGTGATCATCTTGAGCAGTGTTGATTTACCGGCACCATTGTTTCCGACAATGGCAACCTTATCCCCTTCATTGATCTGAAAGGATACATTCTTTATAATGTCATCACTTCCAAATGACTTTGAAAGATTCTGGCATGATAAGATCATGACTTCCTCCTATAACATAGCCTCCAGTGTTGTACGGATGGCTTTGATAAATCCTTGGCTATTTAAGACAGTTGGATTTTCGATGGTCGTGATCAGGGCAAGATCCTTTGTCATCTTTCCATCCTCGATCGTCTTGATACAAGCCTTCTCCAACTTATCTGCAAAATCACAAAGTTCCGGTGTGCCATCCAACTCACCACGTTTTCTCAGGGCACCTGTCCATGCAAAAATCGTAGCAACAGAGTTCGTGGATGTCTCCTCTCCCTTTAAGTGCTTGTAATAATGTCTCTGTACCGTTCCGTGTGCTGCCTCATACTCATAGACTCCCTGTGGAGATACCAGAACAGAAGTCATCATGGCAAGAGAACCAAAAGCAGAAGACACCATATCACTCATGACATCGCCATCGTAGTTCTTGCAAGCCCAGATATAACCGCCCTCAGACTTCATCACACGGGCTACAGCATCATCGATCAGAGTATAGAAATATGTAATGCCTGCCTCGGCGAACTTGTCCTTATAAGAAGTCTCATAAATCTCCTGAAAAATATCCTTAAAGGTGTGATCGTATTTCTTAGAGATGGTATCCTTTGTTGCAAACCAGAGATCCTGTTTGGTATCTAAGGCATAATTGAAACATGCCTTAGCAAAACTCTCGATAGAATCATTCAGGTTGTGCTGTCCCTGCACAACACCTGCTCCGGTAAAGTTGTGGACAACTTCTCTCGTCTCGCTGCCGTCCTCTGCCGTATAGACAAGTTCTACCTTGCCCGGTCCCGGAACGACCATCTCTGTGTTCTTATAGACATCCCCATAAGCATGACGTGCAATGGTGATCGGCTTTTTCCAATTCTTGACACATGGCTCGATGCCCTTGACAACGATCGGCGCACGGAAAACGGTGCCGTCCAAGATCGCACGGATGGTTCCGTTCGGACTCTTCCACATTTCCTTCAAGTCATACTCGCTCATTCGTGCAGCATTTGGTGTGATCGTTGCACACTTTACGGCAACCCCATATTTCTTGGTCGCTTCTGCGGAATCAACAGTCACCTGATCATCGGTCTCATTACGATGTTCCAGACCCAAGTCATAATACTCGGTCTTTAAATCTATAAATGGAAGTAACAAGTCATCCTTGATCATCTTCCAAAGGATTCTTGTCATTTCATCCCCATCCATCTCAACAAGTGGTGTCTTCATCATAATCTTGCTCATGTTCTTTGCCTCCTTAGCATTTTCCCTATTGCATTCTAGTATAGCAAAACTTTTTACTGTGGTAAAGTCACGAATCATTTTGTAACCACTTTTCAAAATGCGCATAAGATACAGTGTAAATATTTAGGAGGGTTTCTTATGAGTGACCTAGTTGCAACAAATTGTGGATGTGGAAATGACAACAATAACGGATGCTGTTCTTCCTTGATCTGGATCATCCTGATCTTAGCATTGTGCGGCAATGGATCAACATTTTCAAGTGACGGATGTGGATGCGGAAACAGCATCTGGATCATCCTCTTACTTCTTTGCTGCTGTAACGATGGCGGCGGATGCGGAAGTTTCTTCTGAAAACTTTCATCGAAGAGGCGTCCTTTTTCAGGGCGCCTTTTTCTATGCTATCTTCTTCTTTTTTGCCTGCCATCCCGCCGATCGTTTCTTCCCTTTTCCTCTCTTTTACAGCGCGTACATTCTTCCCCCTGCATTTTCTTTTTCCGCAGGCATTCCTCATCCACTTCAAAACATTCATTTCCACGCAGGATCAATCGTCTCATATTTCTATTTTCCTAAAAGTATTTTCTTATTATCTTATTCTAACTTTTAAAATCCGTCATATAGTAAATAAAAAACGCTTATGGAAAATGAATCTCTTTCTCTTTATGACAATCGTTTACAAAATAAGGAAATAAACATATTAAAAACGATCCTGCCTTACCTGGGATCGACGGCACAAAAGAATATCTCCATGATGATCTCCTATCTGCAAATGCAAAAGACCATGGAATATTTTGAAAACCCGGAAAATACCATGCAGATCAGTGCCATGGAGAAAAAGAATTCGACATCTGACATTTTAAATGCCATCAAGGTCTATTGTAACGACAATGAAAAAAGGCAGATCGATCAGGTCTTAAATGCCATGCAGATGTTATCCACCTACGAAATCCTATTTAACGGAGGCAACGACTAATGGATCCTTCTTTTCTGAACAACCCGATCTTCCAATCCATTCCCAAAGAAAAGCAACAATTCTTGCAGGCTTTTGCCGCCAGATCCCATACCGGGACCGCCAATGAACTGGCAAGCCAGTTATCCAGTGCCGCCATGGAGGCAAGATCCAAGGGGCTTACTTTTACCGATGCCGAGACGACACTGCTCATCGGTATGTTAAAACAGAACATGTCACCGGAAGAACAGAAAAAAGCGGATCGTATCATCCAACTGGTACATACTTTCCGCCCACATTAAGACAGACAATAAGGACGACCCACAGGAGTCGTCCTTATGTATATCTTTCACTTATTTTGCTACGATATTGACAATACGTCCCGGTACATAGATCTCTTTTACAATGTTACCGGTCAACTTATCTGCAATAGATTCTTTTGCTTTTGCAATAACATCATCTTTTGCATCGTCTTTGCCAATGGTGATCGTTCCTTTTGTCTTTCCATTGATCTGTACTGCGATCTCAACGGTTGACTCAACGGTCTTTGCTTCATCATATTCCG
>CAVLBP010000142.1:0-4827 GCA_963661325.1 bacterium | reverse complement strand
AGCGCGCCAGATTGTGGCTCTGGAGGCCAAGGGTTCGAATCCCTTTATCCACCTTTGTTGCGATAGAGCAACATTATGAAGTTGTTGGGCTATCGCCAAGCGGTAAGGCACTGGATTTTGATTCCAGCATTCGCAGGTTCGAATCCTGCTAGCCCAGCTATCTTTTATAACATGGGATACTAGCTCAGTTGGTAGAGCACCTGACTTTTAATCAGGTTGTCGGGGGTTCGAATCCCCCGTGTCTCATTCATAGGAAACGTTGAAAACCGTTGCAAAGCCGGTAAGGACAAGGCTTGCAGCGGTTTTTTATTGTATTCTTTTTCTCAAAAACAACGTGAAAAAATTATCAATTCTTGCTATCGTTTTTTCCCACCTGTATAATAAAAATTACATAAGTATGCAAGGTCTTTTGGAAATAAAGGGGTAGTTCTGAAAAGGCGAAGAAAAAGTAAAGGGGGATTTTACATTGAGTAGATTAACGGTTATGACAGATGATCGTGCATCGTCTACGACCTTGACACTTGCCAAGGAATTTAAGCAGCGAATCATCGCCAGCCCACCGGGAGTTTGTCTGGTGGAAATGCAGCTTGCCATGCTAAAGGTATGCCATGCGCAGAGTTGCGGAAAGTGTGTGCCGTGCCGGGATGGCTTGGGCAAATTGGAGGATCTGTTAGAAGATGTTTTGAACAATCGGGCGACAGAGGACACACTGACTTTGATCGAAAAGACAGCAAAGAACATCGAATTGTCAGCCGACTGTGCGATCGGTTTTGAGGCGGCACGTATGGTACTGGTGGGCTTGGACGGCTTGCGGGAGGACTACATTTCGCATGTAAAGCATCACAGATGCAGCGGTAGTTTTGAACAGCCGATCCCATGTATTGACCAGTGTCCGGCACATGTAGATATTCCGGGCTACATCGCTCTTACCGGAGCGGGAAGATACGAGGATGCTGTGCGTCTGATCCGAAAAGATAATCCATTTCCGGTGGCGTGTGCATTGATCTGTGAGCATCCTTGCGAGCAGAGATGCCGCAGAAATATGCTGGATTCTTCTGTCAATATTCGCGGACTCAAACGGTCTGCCGTAGATTGTGCAGATCTGGATTCCATTCCGGTACCACCAAAGGCAGAGCCGACAGGCAAGCGCATTGCTATCATCGGCGGCGGACCAAGTGGACTTACGACTGCGTATTTCCTGCAACTGATGGGACATCAGACCGTGGTATTTGAGGAAAAACCGGCACTTGGAGGAATGCTTCGCTATGGTATTCCAAATTATCGTTTCCCGAGAAAACGTCTGGCACAGGATATTGATTACATATTAAAGACCGGTGTGGAAGTGCGTCTAAATACACAGATCGGACGTGATATTTCCATGGAAGATCTGGAAAAGGAATACGATGCCGTTTATATTTCCATCGGTGCACAGACCGACAAGAATTTTGATATTGAAGGTGCAGACAGTCTGAATGTTATCTCAGCAGTCAATCTGCTGCGCGACGTAGGACTGGAAAAGCGCTTAGACTTTAGCGGACAAAAGGTAGTTGTTATCGGTGGCGGAAATGTTGCCATGGATTGTGCGAGAACAGCCATCCGTGCCAATGCGGAAAAGGTGAGCATCGTTTACAGACGTCAGGAAAAAGACATGACGGCATCACCTGTAGAGGTGCGTGGAGCCATTGAGGAAGGGGTGGAATTATTTACCCTGCAGGCACCGCTCCGCGTGGAAGCGGATGAAGAAGGCAAGGCGGTGGCACTCTGGACGCAGCCGCAGATCAGTGGACTTTATGACCGCAATGGCAGACCAAAGTCTAATAAGGCGGATAAGGATCCGATCCGTATGCCGGCAGATATCATCCTGGTTGCCATCGGACAGGATATCGAGAGTGAGCAGTTTGAAGAACAGGGCATTTCCACCAAATGGAATCGCATCATCACGGATGAGGGTGGTAAGACGACAGGAAATCCTGGCGTATTTTCCGGTGGAGACTGCGTATCCGGACCGGCAACCGTGATCAAGGCGATTGCCGCAGGAAAGGTCGTGGCTGCCAATATTGATGAATATTTGGGATATCATCACGAGATTACCGTGGATGTGGATATTCCATCTCCTCTTATGAATGATAAATTGCCAAGTGGACGTATCCATTTGACAGAGAGAGAAGCGTGTGAACGCAAGAATGACTTTGATGGCATTGAGAATGCTATGAGCCGTGAAGAAACGATCCAGGAAGCAGCCAGATGTCTGCGCTGTGATCACTACGGATGTGGAGTACTGAGAGGAGGTAGGGAATTAAGATGGTAAATGCCAAGATTAACGGAATAGAAATTCAGGTAGAAAAAGGCACGACGATTTTGGATGCCGCCAGAGAAAAAGGCATTCGCATCCCTACGCTCTGCTATTTAAAGGAGATCAATGAGATCGGCGCATGTCGTGTCTGTCTGGTGGAGATCGGCGGGAAAAAGAACCTCGTTGCTGCATGTAATAATGTGGTGGAAGAGGGGATGGAGATTTTTACCAACAGTCCAAAGGTGCAGTCTGCAAGACGTACCAACGTGGAATTGATCCTATCACAGCATGATTTTCGTTGTGCCACCTGTGTAAGAGGCAACGATTGTAATTTACAGAGACTTGCCAGAGAGTTGAATATTATTGAGATCCCATACAAGATTGAGATCGAGAACCAGCCATGGGATCATTCTTTCCCAATCATCCGTGATTCGGCAAAATGTATCAAATGTATGCGCTGTGTGCAGGTCTGCGACAAGATCCAGACCATGGGTGTGTGGGACATCATCAATACAGGAAAACGTACCAGTGTCAGCACGGTGGATATGCAAAATATCGAAGATATGGATTGTGCCCTTTGTGGACAGTGTATCACGCATTGCCCGACCGGAGCACTTCGTGAACGCAACGATACCGTCAAGGTCATGGATGCCATCATGGATCCGGATCAGATCGTGATCGCCCAGATCGCTCCGGCAGTCCGTGCCGCATGGGGCGAGGGCTTTGGACTTTCTACAGAGCAGGCGACCGTAGGAAAGATGGTATCTGCCGCAAGACAGATTGGCTTTGACTATGTTTTTGATACGGACTTTTCTGCGGATCTGACCATTATGGAAGAAGGACATGAATTGTTGGAGCGTCTTTCTCATGGAAAAGATGCAAAAATGCCAATGTTTACGTCCTGCTGTCCGGGCTGGGTGCGCTTTATGAAATCGCAGTTCCCGGATTATGTAGACAATTTATCTACGGCAAAATCGCCACAGCAGATGTTTGGTGCGGTTGCAAAGTCCTATTATGCGGATATCTTAGGTGTGACACCGGACAAGATCACCTGTGTTTCCATCATGCCTTGTACTGCCAAAAAGTATGAGTGTGCAGTGCCACAGGTCAATGACAGTGGAGCAGATCGGGATGTGGATGTGGCACTGACGACCAGAGAATTTATCCGTATGCTCCGTGCAGCCCAGGTCAATATCGATACTTTGGAAGAAGATGCATTTGACGAACCGCTGGGTATTGGTACCGGAGCGGGTGTGATCTTTGGCGCGACCGGTGGTGTTATGGAGGCAGCACTTCGCAGTGCATATTATTTTGTGACCGGAAAGAATCCGGGAGCAGATGATTTTGCTATTGTGCGTGGAGAAGATGGCATCCGGGAAGTGACTGTGGACATTGCCGGTACGCCGGTACATGCAGCAGTAGTCAGTGGACTGGGAAATGCCAGAAATCTGATGGAGCGCATCAGCAGAGGAGAGGTCTCTTATGATTTTGTAGAAGTGATGGCCTGTCCGGGCGGATGTGCCGGAGGCGGTGGACAACCGATCCATGACGGCTTGGAATTGGCATGCCAGCGTGGTCAGAAGTTGTATGCGCTGGATAAGGGAAGCCAGTTGCGATTTTCACATGAAAATCCGGCGATCGTCCAGATTTATGATAAATTCTTGGATCAGCCACTGTCACATAAGTCGCATGAACTTTTGCATACCAGACAGGCAGAATGGGATTTATAAGAAGAGATAATCATTGTGTCATTTATGAAAAAAGTTCTTGCAAATTCCTCTAGGGGAGAGTACAATCAGTAGCATATCAACTGATAGTATTTACCAAGGGGAATTTGCAGGAAAGGGGGCAGAGTTATGACAAATGAAGAATTGCTGGTCGCCATGACTAGGGTCATGTCAGATATGCTGGATGAGAAGTTAGACAAAAAGTTGGATGAAAAACTGGATCAGAAGTTGGATCAGAAACTAGATGAAAAGTTGAATCCGATCAAGGCTGATATCTCAGGATTGAAGCAGGATGTATCAGTGCTAAAGGCAGATATGGCAGAGCAAAAGGCGGAAACACAAAGTTTGAAGTCAGAGATGCAAGGAGTCAAGGCGGAAACACAAAGTTTGAAGTCAGAGATGCAAGGTCTTAAGACGGAAACACAAGGCTTAAAGGAGCGTATGACGAATGTCGAGTTGCTTCTTGAGAATTATGTTGTGCCGAGTCTGAAAGATCTGTGCAAGGTTGTCAATACGGAGTACAAAAAGTACGAAATATCCATCGAGAGCCATGAGCAGATGAAAACAGATACCGATGTTTTGAAGTCGGTTGTATCCGATCATTCAGAGCGTATTATCAGATTAGAAAAGATGAATGGCTTGTCATCGGCTGGCTAATGATTGAAAGTGTAAAAGAGGTCGCAGGGAAATGTTTTGCAAATCCCTGCGACCTCTTATTTTTTGCTCTACTTTACAACAATGTTTTTAGATTACTGAAGTAAGGAAAGAACACCCTGTGTAGACTGGTTAGCCTGTGCAAGCATAGAC
>CAVLBP010000141.1:0-4940 GCA_963661325.1 bacterium | reverse complement strand
ATCTACACCCTATTGTTCGAGCAGGAAGAGATCATGGGATGGCAGGATATGAAGCGCAACATCAAGGGGTTTTCTATTTTGATGCATTCTGTTACCTATCGTACCCAGTTGCTCCGCGATTGTCACTTAGAATTGCCAAAGCATACCTTTTATGTGGATAACCTTTTTGTGTATGAGCCACTTCCGTTTGTTAAGACGCTTTACTATCTGAATGTAGATTTTTACCGTTATTACATAGGACGTGATGGACAGTCAGTCAACGAAAAGAACATGATCAAACGTATCGATCAGCAGTTGTATGTCAACAAACGCATGGTGGATGCCTACGACCTGTGGCAGATCGAGGAAGAACATCTGCGCGAGTATATGCTTTCTTATTTGGAGACGATCACGGTCGTTTCTACCTGCATCGGCTATGTATCCAATGATCCGGTCAATCTGAAAAAGGTGAAAGACCTGTGGAAATACATTAAGGAAAAGGATCCGCGAACTTATCATCATCTGCGGTGGGGTGTGCTGGGAAATGCCATGAATCTTCCGGGCAGGTTTGGCAGGCATCTGTCCGTGAGAGCTTACAAGATCTCTCAGAGAATTATGGGATTCAACTAAAAAGAATAAAAAAAGGGACATGTGAGAATTTTGTTTATCACATGCCCCTTTTATATTATATACTGCCAGCAATCTCTAACGGCTCATCTCAGAGAGCAGGGACTGCTTCATATCGTATAATTTCTGTGACAGATCGACATGGATCTTGGAAGGATTGGTAAAACGCTTGTTTTCCTCCCAGAGGGTCTCCTTTTCCTGAGTGCAGATCTTTTGGATCTCCATGACAGGCGGAGTATCGTAGATGCGCTTGCCTTTTCGAATGACAGGAATGAGCATCTCTTTCATGGTATAAGAGCCACCGGGCAGGGTCGTCTTTTTCCAGGGCTCATTTGGATCAAAGAGTTTCATATCCTGAGCGGTGTCAAAGGTCTCATCGTAAAGACAGATCAGATCGGCTTTGATCTTGCCGCTTTCCTTATCATAGATGCGGAAGAAGGTCTTATTTCCTGGATTGGTTACTTTCTCGGTGTTCTCGGATAATTTGATCTTAGGGATAAAGCCACCCTGATCGTCTGCAATGGCTGCTAACTTGTAGACTCCGCCGAAAGCCGGACAATCCTTGGAGGTGATGAGGTTGGTACCAACACCCCAGGAAGTAATAGTCGCCCCCTGATTTTTTAAACTCTGGATCAGATATTCGTCCAGATCATTGGACGCGGAAATGATGGCATTGGTAAATCCGGCATCATCTAACATCTTGCGCACTTTTTTGGAAAGATAGGCAAGATCGCCGCTATCCATGCGGATCCCATAATTGGTCAGGTTAATGCCTGCTTCGCGCATTTCGGTGAAAACGCGTATGGCGTTTGGAATACCGGAACCAAGGGTGTCGTAGGTATCCACCAAAAGTGTGCAGGCATTTGGATATAATCTGGCGTACTCTTTGAATGCCGTATATTCATCCGGAAAACTCATGATCCAGGAATGGGCATGGGTGCCAAGCACCGGCACGTCAAACATCTGTCCGGCAAGTACGTTGGAAGTCCCCTTGCAGCCGCCGATGACGGCGGCTCTGGCACCGTAAGTACCACTGTCCGGTCCCTGTGCACGGCGCAGACCAAATTCCATGACGCTGTCGCCCTCAGCCGCATAGCAGACTCGGGCTGCCTTTGTCGCGATCAAACACTGGTGGTTCATGATATTTAGGATAGCGGTCTCGACCAACTGGGCTTCCATGATAGGGGCAATGACTTTGATCAGAGGCTCACGCGGAAAAATGACAGAGCCCTCCGGTACGGCATAGATGTCGCCGGAAAAATGGAAATCTGCCAGGTAGGCGAGGAAGTCCTCGTCAAAGATATGCAGTCCGCGCAGATAGTTGATGTCATCCGCATCAAAATGCAATCTCTCGATATAGTCAATGACTTGTTCTACCCCGGCGCAGATGGCATAGCCGCCACCCGAAGGATTGGTGCGGTAGAAAGCGTCAAATACGACGGTGTGATTGTTGTTGTTTTTGAAATATCCCTGCATCATGGTCATTTCATACAGATCTGTCAGCAGGGTCAGATTCAATGTACTCATGAATGATCCTCTTTTCTTAATACAAATGCTATAATTGACTTACATTATAATCCAATTTAAAAAAATAGGAAAGAAATAAAAGCAGGTTGAATTGACAAAGAAATAACAAAAGAGTAAATTTACAGAAAATGCCAATATATACAAATGGAAGAAGAGGAGCGAAGCAAAATGATTTATCTTGTATTTTTGATTGTGTGCTTTGGGGCGTCGATTGTTGGAGCTATCTGTGGAATTGGTGGCGGTGTTATTATCAAACCGGTTTTGGATTCTTTTGGAGTATTGGATGTAACTGCCATCAGTTTTCTGTCCGGATGTACGGTTCTATCGATGACAACATATTCCGTGTTTAAGAACAAAATCAGTGGAGAATCGCATGTGACGATGAGGACGGGGTTTCCGCTTGCTGTTGGTGCAGCAGTTGGTGGTCTGATCGGAAAATGGTTGTTTTCCTATGTAAAATCATTAAGCAGCGATCCGAACAGGGTTGGAGCGGTGCAGGCCTTATGCCTACTGATTGTGACATTAGGAACATTGATTTACACGATTTGCAAAGAGAAAATTAAAACATATCAAGTGAATAGTGGGCTAGTCTGTATTTTGATTGGAGTGTTTTTGGGAATTATGTCCTCTTTTCTTGGAATTGGGGGAGGCCCGATCAATCTTGTTGTGCTATTTTTCTTTTTTTCCATGTCAACTAAACTCGCAGCGGAAAACTCACTTTATATCATTTTCTTTTCGCAAATCGCCAGCCTGATTTCGACGATCGTGACTGGAAGTGTACCGGATTTTCAGATCGGAGTACTGATCCTCATGGTTATAGGTGGTATCGCAGGGGGAATCTGTGGACGTTCGATTAACAAGAAAATCAGTGAGAAAACAGTAGACAAACTTTTCATTATACTGATGGTACTGATGATACTGATCAATATTTATAATATTTATAAGTTTATGTAGAAGAGGAAAAATATGCCTGCAATTAGTGTATTAATGAAGCCGTCATCCGGAATGTGCAATATGAAATGTGATTATTGTTTCTACTGTGACGAGGCGCAGAAAAGAAACCAAAAATCCTATGGCTTTATGTCGGAACAAACCTTGAAAAATGTCATCCGCAAGACAATGCTTCGTGCGGAAGGGGCAGTCAGTTATGCATTTCAAGGGGGAGAGCCAACGCTACGAGGGATTGCCTTTTTTGAGAAGGTGATGGAATATGAAAGACAGTATAATAAACGGGGCATCTGCGTGAACAATGCATTGCAGACGAACGGATATCTGATTGATGAGACATGGTGCGAATTTTTTAAAAGGAATCATTTTTTGATTGGGCTTTCCGTCGATGGAACGAAAGAGATCCATGATACTTATCGTCATAGCAAAAACGGGGAGCCAACATTTAATCGCATTTGTCATGCAGCAGAACTTATGGATCGCTACGGCGTGGAGTATAATATCCTTACGGTGGTGAACCGTAAGGTGGCGTCTAATATTACAGAGATTTATCATTTTTATAAAAAGCAGGGATGGAATTATCAACAATATATTGCCTGTTTGGATCCTATCGAAGAAGCGCATGGAGAAAATGCGTACGCGCTGGAACCGGAGCATTATGGAAGATTTCTGATCGAACTCTTTCGTCTCTGGTACGCAGATTATAAAATGGGAGAACAGCCTTATATCCGTCAGTTTGAGAATTATATCGGAATCTTGTGTGGATATCAACCGGAAGCATGTGATCAGAGAGGCACGTGTGGAATTCAAAATGTAGTGGAGGCGGATGGAAGCGTATATCCATGCGATTTCTACATGCTAGACGACTACTGCCTGGGTAATTTTAATAAGAACCGGATAGACGAGATTGATGAAAAAAGACGCGAGATTGAATTTGTAGAGCGTTCTTCTCAGATTGAGGATGACTGTAGGAAGTGTGACTATTTTTATATCTGCCGAGGCGGTTGCCAGAGAAACCGTGATTTCAATGAGATGACAGGAAGGTATCATAATTATTTTTGTGAGAGTTATAAGATGTTCTTTGAGGCGTGTCTGCCACGGATGAAGGAAATGGCGGGGGCACTGCAGGAAAAAAGATAAGATCATACGGATAGAAACTTTGTAAGTGTTTCATAAAATTTAACACCGAATTATATAACATTTGCTTATTGCAAAATCTGTGCTTCGGTGGTAAATTTTAATAGTAAAATGAAAACGTTTTCAAAACAGACTCATCATTTTATAGAAATTTACGAAGTTGATTTCCACGCGACAGGAGAAACACATTTTATGAATGCATCCATCCATGACGTTGCAAAAAGAGCAGGGGTCTCTATATCGACTGTTTCCAGAGTGATCAACAACTCTGCAGGAGTGAAAGATAGTAAGGTAACAGCAGTACGGGAGGCATTGGAATATTACGACTACCAACCGAGTCAATTCGGAAGAGGGCTTGTGACCGGCAGTTCCAAGATGATCGGTGTTTATTCACCGCTAGCGAATGGCAATATGTTTGAGAATGGATATTTGCTGGAATGTCTGCGTGGAATTGACAATGTAATAAGAGAGAGCGATTACAGCCTGCTCCTGATCAATGAAACCTCTGATTTTGAAAAGAATAACACGGCAAAACCGAAATTTATCGACTATGTAAGCCAAAAGAAGATTGATGGTTTGCTCGTTCTTACAATTCCCTCGGATGGACGTTTAGAAGGCACATTGAGTGCAATTATCGAGGATGATTTTCCGGTAGGATATATTGGAAAGCGGTTCAGCGAAAAAGGCATGAATGTGTATGCCGGATACGAAGAGTACATGAT
>CAVLBP010000140.1:0-5035 GCA_963661325.1 bacterium | reverse complement strand
GCTTCCTTTGCCGCCTGTCTCTTTGCCTTCTTGTCTTCTTTTTCGTCTGCCATTCTTTTACTCCTGCTCTTCTTTGCTGTGATAGGTGTAACTTACCAGTTCATCCGTCATCTTGCCTTCCTCTGCTGCCAATTCCTCTTTGAAGGCTTCAAAGGCCTTTTCTTTTAAATTTTCATGGGTCTTTCTTTCTTTTATGACCTCATTCAAACGTTTTCTTGCCATCTCCAGATTGCGCTGCGCCGTGTGTACCGCGATCATCTGGTCACGGATCATGGATTTGACGGAATCGATCGCACGCTTGCAGGTCTGGATCTCTATAATGTCAAGTTTTGCACTTGTCAGTTCTTTTAATCTAGCTTCATAACCGGCTTTGCGGACAAAAAGTTTTTGCAGTTTTTCCTGTTCCTCCAAAAGCCTTGCATTGGCGATTCCGTAAGCCACTTTTTCCTGTTCTTCCATCTTTTCTTTGATTTCCAGAATATTCTGCATGCGATATCTGAATTTTGCCATCTGCCGTCACTTCCTATATCTATGCACTTTCGCCGAACATCTGCTCCAGTGCGCCAACTACCTCGTCAAAATCAAACTTATCCTCTGTACTCTGGCAAAGGAAATCATTGACCTGATCTATCTTTTCGATCGCATAATCGATATTTTTGTTGGAACCTGCCTTGTACGCCCCGATATTGATCAGATCTTCCGCCTCCTGATAGGTTGCCATGACATTCTTTAATTTGCCTGCCATGGTCTTGTGTTCCTTGGTCGCGATCGAACTCATGACACGGGAAATACTTGCTAAGACATCGATCGCCGGATAATGGTTTTTCTGTGCCAGTTTTCTGGAAAGTACAATATGTCCGTCCAAAATACCACGCGCTGTATCCGTAATCGGTTCGTTAAAATCATCGCCATCGACCAGGACTGTATATAGACCTGTGATCGATCCTTTATCAGAATTGCCCGCACGCTCTAGGAGTTTCGGCATTTCCGAATAAACACTCGGCGGATAGCCTCTGGTCACCGGCGGTTCCCCTGCCGCAAGGCCAATCTCTCTTTGTGCCATGGAAAAACGGGTCAGCGAGTCCATCATCAGAAGGACATCCTTTCCCTGATCGCGGAAATATTCAGCGATCGCCGTTGCCGTCTTTGCCGCACATTTACGGATAGATGCCGGCTTGTCGGATGTTGCCACCACAACGACACTTCGCTTCATGCCTTCAGGTCCCAAGTCCCTCTCGATGAACTCACGCACCTCACGGCCACGCTCGCCGATCAGGGCGATCACATTGATATCCGCCTTGGTGTTTCGTGCAAACATACCCATCAGGGTAGATTTTCCTACACCGGATCCGGCAAAGATACCGATTCTCTGTCCTTTTCCGACCGTGATCAGTCCGTCTACCGCCTTTACACCCAGCGGCAGCACCTGTGAAATGATCTCACGATTCATAGGCTCCGGTGGCGTTGCATCGGCCGGATAATGCTGGGGCAGATAGAGGTCTTCTGCATCCGTCGGTCGTCCGATGCCGTCCAAAGTATGTCCTAAAAGTTCGTCCCCGACCGGAATGGAAAGCGGTGCCTTGGTATTTTCAACCACCGCACCGATACCGATGCCATCAACACTGTCAAAAGGCGTCAGTAGCAGATGTTTATCACGAAATCCTACCACCTGTGCCATGATAATCTGCGAACGATCACCCCCTACAAAAATGCGGCATAGATCGTTCAACTTAGCATCCGGTCCGACAGACTCAATTGTGAGCCCCACCACTTTCGTGACGCGGCCCAGACAGTCAAAATATGTTTCATTTGTAAGTGCTAAATATTTGTTACGATCAATTTCCACCTTATATCTCCATTAACTAAGGGATTTTATATCCTTGATCAGATTGCGCATCTGGGTATCCATACCACAATCAAAAAGCCCACCATCGGTCTCGATCATGCATTGTGTCTCATCTAAAAGCGGATCTAAGACAATATCTAGAGTCATGTCCTGCCCCACTTTTTCCTGTAGTTCCTCTTTATGCGCACGTAAAAATTCCAGATTGGCTTCGCCGACACGGATCATAAATTCCTTACTGCCTTCTATGTTGGCAAGTGCCTGATCGACGGCGTGCCAGATGATCTCTTTTTTATCGCCAAACTGCACCAAAAAGACTTTTTCTACCACATCACAGACCACATCCACCAACTCGCCTTCCATGTTCTTTTGCTTCTGGTCGTAGTCCGCCTGCAACTGCTCTTTTTCTGCCTGCAACTGACTTTCTAATTCCCGCTGTCTCGCAGTGGCTTCCTGCAAGCCCTGCTCATAGCCTTCTTTTTTCCCCTCAGCCTCGGCATGGGATCGCATGGCATCTGCCTGTTCTCCTGCCTCTGCAAGAATGGCATCCGCCTGCTCTCTCGCCTCAGAAAGAATAGCCTCTGCTTCTTCTTTTGCCTGTGCGACATAGTCTATCTCCGGCTCCGTTTCCTCTGTCTCCTCCAGCATCTGCTGACCCAGATAATCTGTCTCTTCGTCCAACGCCTCCCCGTCCATAGGTACAAAGGCATCCTCAGACACAAGAGACTGCATCTGACGCTTCTTTTCTTCGCGCCGTCTCTCCTCGATCTTTTCACCGACCAATTCGTTGGAATCAATGACGCAGGTCTTTTGTTCTTCCTGCGGTGCCATCTGCACACGATATAATATATTAGACAACGAGTTCGTCACCTCCACCTCTGGAGATTACGATCTCAGCAGAATCCTCTAACTTGCGGATAATACCAACGATCTTCTGCTGTGCTTCCTCGACATCCTTCATACGGACAGGTCCCATAAATTCCATGTCCTCTTTGATCATGGTAGCCATACGTGAAGACATATTCTTGAAGATCGCAGCCTGCACTTCCTCGTTGGCGCCCTTTAGGGCAACACTCAGATCACTGTTATCCACATCACGCATAACACGCTGAATGGCTCTGTCGTCCAGAAGCAGGATGTCTTCGAATACGAACATCTTCTTGCGGATCTCGTCGGCAAGTTCCGGTTCTTCGATCTCGAGAGACTCCATGATACGTTTTTCTGTACCACGATCTACGGTATTTAAGATGGCTACGATAGCATCCACACCGCCTGCGATCGTGTAATCCTGATTGATAAGAGAGGATAACTTTCTCTCCAAGACACGCTCCACTTCCTTGATGACTTCCGGTGAAGTACGATCCATGGTCGCAATACGTTTTGCCACATCTGCCTGCTTGTCCGGATCCAAGGCTCCCAAGATCATGGATGCCTGTCCCGGCGACAGGTAAGATAAGATCATGGCTATGGTCTGCGGATGTTCATCCTGGATAAAGTTGAGCACCTGTGAAGGCTCTGTCTTTCGTATAAATTCAAACGGTCTTACCTGCAAAGAAGCCGTCAACTTGGTGATGACGCGTGTCGCCTCATCCTCACCCAATGCTTTTTCCAAAAGTTCCTTGGCATAACCGATACCGCCTTCTGCGATATACTGCTGTGCCAGGCAGACCTGATAAAACTCATTGATCACGTCCTCTTTTAATTTTGGAGATACGCTCTGTGTATTGGCGATCTCTAAGGTAAGTTCTTCGATTTCATCTTCTTTTAAATGTTTGAAAATATCCGCAGATTTTTCCGGTCCTAATGTAATCAGTAGGATTGCCGCTTTTTGCACACCGGATAATTCTTCATTTGCCATAATTAACCCCAATCGTCATTTAACCAGTTGCGGAGCAGGGATGCTACCGCCTCCGGATTTTCATCTACAAATTTTTCTATCAATACTCTCGCCTCAGACTTTTCATTGAAACCGATGTCATCCAACTGGTCTTCCTGTGCCTCCAATAGAGATTCCACGGTAACTTCCTCTGCAAGCGCCTCTTCCTGCTGTGGACGCATGCTTCTGAATACAACAAAAGCAAGCATTGCAAAAATCAATACAGCCAGAGCGATCTGCAGGTAATCCGTCCAGTCCCTGCCACTGCCCTCAGAATATTGAAACATAGGAATCTGATATGCAACGATGGAAATATTATCCGTTGAAATCCCAGTCGCGTTGGACACCATGGTATAAAAATCCTGATCAACATCTGTTTTTACCCTGTCAGAATTCTGTTCGACAAACTCATCAAAAGTCATATCATCCAGCGTTCCGTTGGCTTTTAAGGTATCTTCATTATAGACCACCCGACTTGTTGCAACTACTGTAATTGATGAACTGTCAAGATCCACTGTCCCAACCGCCTTTTCCGTTGTCGTAATGGTCTCACTAGGAAGGTAATCCTCTGTGATATCCGACGTTGTAGATGAAGTCACTGTGCCATCTTCCAATACATAGGTAGTATCATCATCATTGGAATCCGTCCCCGGTGTTCCACTCGCGCCAGAAGTAGACTCAGAGGTTGATTCCGTTCTGCTGTCCAGATACCCCTGTGTCTGCCCATCATCCACATAATAATGATAATCCTCAATCTTTTGCTGGTCGAAATTCATGCTGAGATTAGCACCAACCTCTACATCATCATATACGTTCGTCCCCAGGATAACACTTTTGACTGCGCTTGCTACATTTGCTTCCGCCTTTTGCTGCACTGTCATATTAGATGTTGCTGTTCCGGCAGCTGTTGACTCATCTCCACCGGAATAGAGTACATTCCCGTCTCCATCCAGAATCTGTATATTCTCTGTAGAATCGTTGCCCAATTCCGTAGCAACATACTTAGCGATGCCTGCCGCCTGTTCTTCACTCATTTCATCACTCAATTGCAGAATCAGACTGGCATAGGCCTCTTCATCCTTGGAAATGATCGTCCCATCATCATTTGGCAGGGATAAAGTCACCTGTGCACTGGATATATTGGAAATTGTCTCTAAGTCATCTGCGAACTTTTCTTCCAGATATAACTGATACTTTTTGTTCTTATCTGCCTCTGTTGTGCTAAAACTGCCGTCGATTGCATCGCTGATGCTATAGCCATCCGACGGGATATCATTGCTTCCCAATAGAATGGTCGCATTCGCACGGTCTTCTTG
>CAVLBP010000139.1:0-5075 GCA_963661325.1 bacterium | reverse complement strand
CACGTGGGTACTGGTCAGAATTTAAACAAACCTACTTTATTATAACAAAAACATCATATATAATAAAGGAAAAATGTGTAGGAGAGACCATCATGGCAGAATGCACGAAAATACTATATCAGGGCGGCGTGGGTGAGATCGTCGAAAAAAAATCCCGTTTTATCGCAAGTCTTGCACCTGTTGAAACAGAACAGGAGGCACTGGACTTTATCGCCACCAGGAAAAAGGAATACTGGGATGCGCGGCATAACTGCTATGCTTATATCATTGGCAGCAAACAGGAAATTATGCGTTGCTCTGATGACGGTGAACCGGCGCAGACTGCAGGACGGCCTATGCTTGATGTTCTCCTGTCCGCCTCTGTCTACAATATCGTTGTCGTTGTGACCCGATATTTCGGCGGTGTCTTACTTGGCACCGGCGGATTGGTGCGCGCCTATCAGGGGGCTACCAAGGCAGGACTGGATGCCAGCGTCCTGGTCGAACAGCGGCTCGGTCGGGAACTTACCATTACCAGCGACTACAATGCCTATGGCAAGATCGACTATCTGTTGCGCCAACACCAAGTACCTGTTTCAGCCAGCGAATTTGCTGCTGATGTCCGTCTGGAAGTCGTCGTCGATGCCGATCTTTACGACAGCCTGCCGACCGAGATTGCCAATGCAACCAGCGGAAATGCCCATCTTTCCTGGGGTTCCCACGTCCGCTATGGCTACGATGCAGAAAAAATTATAATTTTTGAAAAAAAGGCTTGATTTTTCTTTTCACCTTCTATATAATGTTCATTGTTGAGTTGCTGTTAGACAAGTTACTCACACAAGGCATAATGGCCCATCGCCAAATGGTAAGGCAACGGACTCTGACTCCGTCATTTCAAGGTTCGAATCCTTGTGGGCCAGTTTCAAGAACTTCTTTACGAAGTTCTTTTTTTATTCCCATTTTTAACAGATTAAGGGGGGTATCATCGGCACGTCAGTGCCTTTTGTGCGATAGGGCATTCAAGGGTTTTCCCTATCATACAAAAAGACGGCTCAGATCGGAATAACTATATTCCTCTCTGTCCGTCTTTCTTTTTCTATAAGATCTTTTATACCTCGAAGATCAGATCACCGTAAGAAGGCATTGGCCATGCTTCCTTGTCTACCAGCATTTCCAACTGATCGACCGGTGCACGCAATTCTTCCATTGCCTTGAATACCTGATCATGATAGAACTTGGCTCTGGATTCATTCTCCTCCATGGTAAGTCCCTCTGCTACCACTTCCTGTAACTTAGCAAGTGCTACCTTAGTATCAGCCAGCAAGTCAGAAACCTCTACCAGAAGTTCGGTCTGTACACTGACATCCGCATCACAGGCAGCCTTGATGGTATTGATAGAAGATCCAAGTTCGGTCGCACACTTGATCACTGCCGGAATAATCTGCTTGCCGGCAATATCGATCATTGTCTTAGCCTCGATATTGATCTCCTTTGCATAAAGTTCATACTCAACCTCTGCACGAGATTCCAATTCCGCTTTGGTAAATACACCAAAACGCTCAAATAGGGCAATGGACTTGTCTGTGGTAAGTGCAGGAATTGCCTCCACCATAGACTTGATATTTGGCAGTCCACGTCTTCCGGCTTCCTCTACCCATGCGTCAGAATAACCATTACCGTTAAAGACGATGCGCTGGTGGTCTGTCACCAACTGCTTGATCAGATCATGTACCGCAAGTTCAAAATTATCTGCCTTTTCCAGGACATCGCAGGCATCAGCAAATGCCTCTGCAACGATGGTATTGAGTACAATATTCGGCTCGCCCACTGAGTCCTGAGAACCAACCATACGGAACTCGAACTTGTTCCCCGTAAAAGCAAACGGTGATGTACGGTTACGGTCTGTGGCATCTTTCATGAAATCAGGCAGGGTGCTGACACCTGTCTCTAATTTAGCACCTGAGATAGAGTGGGTTGCTGCACCTGTGTCGATCAACTGTGTCAGTACATCCTGTAACTGTTCACCCAGATATACAGAGATAATCGCAGGTGGTGCCTCATTCGCCCCCAATCTATGATCATTTCCCACGTCTGCTGCAGACTCGCGCAAAAGGTCTGCATGCTCATCTACCGCACGCAGGATACATGCCAAAACAAGCAAAAACTGAATATTATCGTGTGGGGTCTTGCCCGGTTCCAAAAGGTTGATACCATCATCCGTAACCAGTGACCAGTTGTTGTGCTTGCCAGAACCATTGACACCTGCAAATGGCTTCTCATGCAGCAGACACTGAAGTCCATGACGTCCTGCCACCTTCTTCAAAGTCTCCATAATAAGTTGGTTGTGATCTACTGCAACGTTAGCCTCTGCATAGATTGGTGCCAGTTCATGCTGTGCCGGTGCAACCTCATTGTGCTGGGTCTTGGAAGATACACCAAGTTTCCAGAGTTCGATATTAACATCACGCATATATGCAGCAATCCTCTCCCGGATGGCTCCAAAATAGTGATCATCCATTTCCTGTCCCTTTGGCGGCATAGCACCAAAAAGCGTACGTCCGGTGTAGACCAGATCCTTACGCTGTAAATATTTATCACGGTCAACAATAAAATATTCCTGCTCTGCCCCTACCGAAGAACGCACTGTCTGGGAAGTAGTATTGCCAAACAAACGCAACAAACGAACCGCTTCTCTTGAAACTGCCTCCATGGAACGAAGAAGCGGTGTCTTCTGATCCAATGCTTCACCTGTATAAGAGCAAAAAGCTGTAGGAATACAAAGGGTAGCCCCTGCCGCATCCTGTCTGACAAATGCCGGAGAGGTACAATCCCATGCCGTATAACCACGTGCCTCAAATGTAGCACGAAGACCACCGGATGGGAATGAAGAAGCATCCGGTTCGCCCTTAATAAGTTCCTTGCCGGAAAAACTCATAAGTACTTTGCCATTGGACATCGGCGCACTGATAAAAGAATCATGCTTTTCCGCTGTCACACCGGTAAGTGGCTGGAACCAATGGGTATAGTGTGTTGCACCCTTTTCGATCGCCCACTCCTTCATCTCATGTGCAACGACATCTGCTGTCTCAAGATCCAATTCTCTGCCCTGACTAATGACCTCTTTCATCTTCTGATATGTTTTCTTTGGCAGACGCTCACGCATCACAGAATCATTAAAGACATTCTCGCCAAAGATATCAGCAACGTTGAAATATTCCTGTTCTTTCATAATACTTTTCCTTCCTTTTTTCTTTCACTTGTAGCACAACTCTATCAAATATATCATAAAAATCTGATAAATCATACTCTTTATAAGCAAAAAGGTGCCCCGCTATGAAAAACACATACGGAACACCTTTGTACCATCTAAAATATTAAGCTCTATTTACAGAACCAAACAGTTCCATCTTCTCTTTCACAGTTGCCTTGATCGCTTCTGTTCCAGGTAAGAGAAGTTTTCTAGGGTCAAAGCCCTTGCCTTCCAGATCCTTGCCAGCCTCAATATATTCTCTTGTTGCTGCCGCAAAAGATAACTGACACTCTGTATTTACATTGATCTTGGCAACGCCAAGTGAGATTGCCTTCTTGATCATGTCATCCGGAATACCTGTACCACCATGAAGAACCAGCGGCATATCTCCTGTCAGCTGCTGGATAGCATCCAAAGTCTCAAAACTAAGACCAGCCCAGTTTGCAGGGTACTTACCATGGATATTGCCGATACCTGCTGCAAGCATATCAACGCCAAGATCAGCGATTGCTTTACATTCCTTCGGATCAGCGCATTCACCCATGCCGATAACACCATCTTCTTCTCCACCGATAGATCCTACTTCGGCTTCGATAGACATTCCCTTGCTATGTGCAAGAGCAACCAACTCTGTTGTCTTTGCAACGTTCTCATCGATTGCATAATGAGAACCATCAAACATAATAGATGAGAAGCCTGCCTCAACACACTTCAAACATCCTTCATAACTACCATGATCCAAATGCAATGCAACCGGAACTGTGATGTTCAATTCCTCAATCATTGCCTTTACCATTGCTGCGACTGTCTTGTATCCGGTCATGTACTTTCCGGCACCTTCAGATACACCTAAGATAACAGGAGAGTTCAACTCCTGAGCAGTTAAAAGTACAGCCTTTGTCCATTCTAAGTTATTGATATTGAACTGACCTACTGCGTAGTGTCCAGCCTTGGCCTTGTCCAACATCTCTTTTGCAGATACCAACATAGCGGTTCCTCCATTCTTTTATATAATTTCACTCCATGTGTCATTATAGCTCAATTTATAAATCTATTCAACAGTAATTTCCATTCCCTGTTTGCAGTTGCTGATGGCAACAAGGTGGTGATCACCACCGTACTCGCCGTCCAAAGTCCATGCCACTTCTTCACTGCTGGTCAGTTTTAAGAAATTGGTCTGGAAAGAGTAGACCTGGTTGGAATCCTTGGAAATCCCTGTCAAAAAGCGAACGATATCATTGAGTTCAATCGGATTCTTGGGTGTCTTGATCAAAGTCACTTCAAACACACCGTCATCCAGAGCGATATTGCCCGGGATAATGCCCTTAAAGCCACCTACCGACATAGAATTGGTCACCATGCCATAGATAAACTCATCATATAAGACATTGCCGTCATACTCTACCTGCATACGGTAAGACGGAATATCCCAGATCTGCTTGGCTCCCTCTAAAATATAAGCAGCATGCCCTAGCATATTCTTCAGATCCTGACTGGTCTGGTAACTCACCTCAGTAAAGATACCAAAGGCTGCAACGTAGACAAAATAATCCTCATTAAATTTGCCCACATCACAAGGGAAAGGCTTTCCCTCCGCGGCAATATGTGCCGCCTGCACCATATCCGATCCGATCCCCAGAGAATTACCAAAATCATTGGTACTTCCGGCAGGAATATAACCGATCGGAACCGAAATGCCGGATCCCATAACACCGGTAACCACCTCATCTAAAGTACCGTCACCGCCACTACAGATGATCCTGTCATAGTTGCCAGCCTCCGTGCGCGCTTTTTGCACGGCATCGCCTGCACTCTGTGTCGTATAGACCGTCACTTCATATCCGGC
>CAVLBP010000138.1:0-5147 GCA_963661325.1 bacterium | reverse complement strand
AGTCGGCATACCGATATTAGGTTTGTTGATATTGACTCCGTTGTTACCGTCCGATACGGCAAAATATGGAAGTTCGCGCTCGCCTAACTGGTTGATGCGACCTGCCACACCGACATCCTGCATACCCCAGCCGGAACTTGCACAGATACTCAGGCGCGCCAGTTCTTCGGTAGAAAAAGTATCGATCAGTGGATCTTCCAGCAATTCTACCTCGTCAATATGGGATCTGCCGGTCTTGTGATGGAGGCTGTGCTGGTCCGGGATGATACCACTCAATTTGCCCTGTGGGTAAGTGGTCTCATCAAACTTGGATAATCTGGTAAAGTCGATCGGTGGCTTCATATAGTCGCCAACGACTTTTACCGTCACATTTTCTGCTACTTCAATGCTGCCGATCGGCTCTAGCTGCTTGATGGAATTGCCGAGGAAAAAGGTGTAAGTTCCTTTTTCAAGGATAAAGGCATGTGCTTTCTCATCATAGGAAGCCAGATTGTCGATCGGGACGGAAAGGGTAGCAGTCTCTGTCTTATCTGTTTCCAAGAGGTCTGTCTTATGGAAAGCAACAAGTCGTTTGCTTGGCTGTTCTAAGTTGCCGTCCGGGATGGAGGCATAGACCTGTGCGACTTCTTTTCCGACAGATTTTCCGGTGTTTGTCACACTGACATCCATCTGCACATTTTTGATGTCCGAATCTGTCAATTTCCCTTCCATAGAAAATGTCGTGTAGGATAAGCCGTGCCCGAATGGATAGGCAACTGGCTTGTCAAAGGTTTCAAAATAGCGATAGCCGACATAGATATCTTCTTCATACACGGTATCGATCCAGATATCTTCGTCTGCTCCAATGACTTCTTCGGCTGATGGCGGTACATAAAAGTTTTCAGAGGCAGGGATATCCTTGTAATCCAGTGCCCAGGTATCCGGCAGTTTACCGGATGGGTTTATTGTGCCATTTAAGATATTTACCAGTGCCGGACCTCCTAACATGCCGGAAAAACCGGTCCAGATGACGGCTTGGATCGCGGTATCAAAAGTCCAGCGGACATCCATAGGATAACCGGAATTGATGATGGCAATGATATGCTTGGACGTTGCCTTCGCCTCTGCAATCATTTTTTCTTCGGCATCTGTCAGATAATATTGTCCCTTGTATGGTGTGTTATCGAAGTTTTCGCCGGAGGCTCTGGAGATCACGATGATAGAGGTATGACTCTTCTCATCGATCACAAAGGCAGAGTCTTTTACGGCTTCCAAGAAGCGGATCTGATAGCGCGGATTGATCTTTCCGGCACCGACAGCACCGGTTCGGAATTCCTCAGCACCGATCAGTCGCACATGAGCATCCTTAGGCAATGGAAGCAGATGATCTTCATTTTTTAAAAGAACCATGCCTTCCTCAGCGGCTTTTTGTGCGATCGCCTCATGTGCTGCATAAGTCGGATCCGGGATGGCTTTTTCTATGGTACGGACGGTAAAATCCTGTGGATCGATGACAATGCCGTCGGTATCGGTAAAGCCTTCAAAGTGGAAAGTGTAATCGGTGGCATATTTGGTGCAGATATTTCTGACATAAATACCCAGCAGTTGAACCCCTCCGGCAACCTGAGCCGTTGTAAGGACATAATCTACAGGAATTCCTTCATATGAGATCTGTCCCGGAATGCTTTCGTCCATTTTTTTAGAGAATTGTACGATAAAAGCGCCGGAAAAACGATGGTCGAGCATATACATCTTGCCGTCAACGTCATCCAGGTCATATTGGGCTACCGTCGGTCCGCACTTAATGATGGCCTTTTGCTTGGTCTGATCAAAAGCAGAGGTGTCGATGCTTTGTCCATTTGCGATAGCGAGCAGGGCATCGACCATAGGCGCAGACTCCGGGCTCATGCCTTTTAAAGCCGATAAAGTCATAGGGGTGATATAGCCGGCAGCAGGACCGGTGATCATCTGTGGCGCAGCCTTTTCTAAGAAGGCTTTGACAGCCGGGATGCCTAAGATCTCTCCCATTGTGGTATCCATAGTAAACATAGTTTTTCCTCCTTTACGGGAATTTTTTTTTGCTATCCTAAGCATATTGCCTTTTGAAAAAAATTGAAATATTATTAAATGACAAGAATATATGCAAAAAGTGACATGGTAGAAACAGAAGGGGAATGTGTTTATGCAGGATATGGTCACGGATGGCAAACAGCAATTTTTCATACATGCCAGAAAAAATATGCCAAAAGATAAGGAAATCTTAGAACTGGACGAATATATTGATCTCATGCTAAAGACCTCTTACGACACGCAAAATGCCGCAGGGTTTATCGACGCCAAGGAACGCCTTATGGCTGTGAAAAATGCAAGGTCAGAATATGTATCGCCGGTGTTTGAGGTTTTTACCGGTTATGAAAAGGAGGCAGTGGCATCACAGGAAATGCATGATCGTTTGAAAGAGATCTTTGCCCGGCAGGAAGAAATGATGTTTTTACAGAATAACTGTACGGTATCCTCTGCCTTTTTGAATGATGGCTTTTTGCCCCACTGGCATGCCAATGCTTATTTTGATCTGATCTACGTCTATGAGGGAAGCTGTCAGTGCCATTTCCGGGATGAAAAGGTAGAAATGATCCCGGGAGATCTGCTGATCGTGCCACCGGAGATCGAGCATGGGGAGGGGATCTTTGAAACCGGGGGAAAGACGCTTACGACTGCTATCCGCAGACAGGATTTTTTGGAACTTTTCCTACGGGTCTTTTCCGGTAATCAAGTCTTGCATTCCTTTTTCTCCCGCATCCTAAATGGGGACGAGTCCATCCGCTATATGCTTTTTCGGACGGGAGAGGACGATTTTATCTCAAGCCGTTTTGATCGTCTGGTGGAAGAACAAAGGGAACTGAGCGCCTACCACAATGAAATGTGCCAGGCACTCATACAGGAGATCTTTGTCCATACGCTCCGTCATTATGAGACCAGCCTTGTCCTGCCGCCGGAAAACCGGGCGCTCTGGAAGCAGGAATATGGCGAAATTCTGACCTTTATCTCCAAGAATTACAGGACGGTATCTTTAGAGGAACTGGAAGAAAAATTTCATTATAGCAAACGGCAGTTGATCCGCATCATACAAAATCTGACCGGCAGGAATTTTGCTGCCCTGATCCGGGAGATGAAGTTGCAGCAGGCAAAACTTTTGCTGCGTGAGACTTCCTTTTCCATAGAAAAGATCACGCAGGAATGTGGCTACGACAATCCCAGCAGTTTTTCACGTCTCTTTAAGAATGAATGTGGCATGACACCGGGGGAGTATCGGGGTGCGCAAAGTAGCAGATAAAAATGAAAAAGAAGCATCGTTTCCGGTATTTTCCGGAGATGATGCTTCTTCTGCTGGAAACTGTATTATTTCTTTGGAAAGATTTTATACATTAATAAATGCATCAGATTCTTCTTTGAGATTCTTGGCAACTTCGCTGTTTTCTTCCATCTGATCATTTACAGTAGAGATAGACTGTACCAGGGAATCTACGTTGGTTGCTGCGGCTGTAACACCATTTGCGGATTCTTCCACGGCCTGGTTGATGCCTTCGATGGCTTCTGTGATCTCTGTCATAACGGTCAGAATATCTTCAGTCTCCTTTGCATATTCTGTCATGGTGCTGTCGATATGAACGGCATCGTTGCTATACTGCTGACCACCCTCTACAAAGGCTTCATAATCCGGGAGGATGTTCTCGTTGATATAGGTGATCAGTTTCTCGGAGGAGTTGATCAATCCGTGTACTGCTTCAATGACCTGCTCATTGATGGTCTGGATGTTGTTGGCAGTCTCGCGGGAAGAATCTGCCAACTGGCGGATCTCGTCAGCAACGACAGCAAAGCCCTTTCCGGCTTCACCGGCACGTGCTGCTTCAATGGAGGCATTTAATGCCAGCAGGTTGGTCTGTCCGGAAATGCTAAGGATGTCATCGGTAAGTTGTGATACCTTTTCGACACTTCTGGAATTTTCCAGAGCCTGATTCATTTCGCTGGTAATATCGCCGATCATGACGGATGTGTTCTCTTTGTTTTCAGATGCAGTCTGCTCCAAGGCTGTAGCACGTGCTTTCATTTCCTGTACATATTGGGAAATGACCTTTGTCTGTGCTGCCATATCCTGAACCTTGCCTTCTGCGGAAGCAGTGTTTTCTGTCACGTTGTTGGTTGTAGCGGAAACTTCTTCCATGGTAGCTGAGAGTTCTTCCATGATAGCTGAAATATCCATAGCGTTGTCGTTGGAAGAGGAAACACTGCCGGCGACATTGCCCACGATGCCGTCCAATACGTTGGAATTGGTGACGATCTTGGACATGATATTCTGCAGAGTCCCGATGAAATGGTTGATGCCCTCAGAGGACTGTCCGATCTCGTCATTGGACTTGACGCTGACTCTTCTGGTCAGGTCACCCTGATTGGCTTCGATTTCACTGATGATATCATTTAACTCATTGGTCTGTGCCTTCAGTGGGTTTACAACACCCTTTACGATGCTGATGATGGCAACCACAAATGCGATAACTGCCAAACCAAGGAAGATAAGAGAGGTGCGGATGTTGGATGTATAGAGATTCTTCTGCGTCTGTACGGCTGACTTCACCATCTTATCATTGGCGGTGATCAACTGGTCGATATTGCCGCCGAGAGAATCGGTCCAGTCTGCCATAATCTCGTTGGCACTGGAGACAGCACCTGTGGAGTCTCCGGCCATAGCCTGCTTCATCAAAGCGACCATCTCTACCTGAGCCTCGTCGATCATAGTAAAGGTCTCATTCATGAGTGCTATCTCGCTGTCAGTAAAATAATCGTCCATGGCAAGAAGTTCTTTTTCATAATCTGCTACGTCAGACTGGTATTCTGTCAATTGTCCGGCAACATAATTGTACATATCCTCTGTCGGATTGGTACAGAGGGCTAAGACAAGCTTCTCAGAGTTGTTGAACTCCAGATTGATCTCGTCTAAGCAAATAAGGGCACGTATGGCTCTTTTTGAAATGACATTGTTCTCTTTCTGCATCGCTGCCATGGAAGAAATGCCTACGGCTGCAATCAATAGTGACACACATCCCATCAGTATAATTGGGATGCTTAGTTTTCTCATAATAGATGATTTGCGTTTCTTTTTCATTCGGATA
>CAVLBP010000137.1:0-5150 GCA_963661325.1 bacterium | reverse complement strand
GACCTGACTTTCTCTCTTTGACGCCCTGTGCTATACTAATATATGCGGTCGGACTTGAAAGAAAGACCGCGTCTCACATTTAAAATTCAGGCAGAATAAGGAGTATAACTATGGGAGAACGTTTAACACCGTCAGATGTAGAAAAGATACAAAAAGAGATCGACCACCGCAAACTGGTCGTCAGAAAGGCAGCCATCGAAGCCGTAAAGGAGGCGCGTGCGCAGGGCGATCTCAGCGAGAACTTCGAATATTATGCCGCCAAAAAGGATAAGAACCAGAACGAAAGCCGCATCCGTTATCTGGAGCGCATGCTAAAGAATGCGACCATCATCGAGGACCATACTTCCGAGGACGAAGTCGGTATCAACACGATCGTGACCCTCTATATCCCGGATGAGGACTGCGAGGAGACCTACAAACTGGTCACCTCTATCCGCAGTTCTTCCCTGCGTGATATGGTAAGTATCGAATCACCTCTGGGCAAAGCCATCCGTGGTAAAAAGGTTGGCGAGACAGCGACCGTACAGGTGGATCCATCCTTTTCCTATGATGTTGTCATCAAAAAGATCGACCGCAATGTCGGGGATGAGGATGACCAGATCCGCAGATACTAAGATCATCTTTCATAAATAATAAAATGGCGCAGAAATCAGTTTTTCTGCGCCATAAGTGTTCCTATGGATACCAGGATCAAGGAGATCACCAAAACGCCTATGCGCAAGGTGTCCGCCTCCTGCAATAAGATCGCGGATAAGAGCACGCCAAAGATCGGCGTGGTAAAGCCAAACACCGCCACTTTTGATACCGGGTTGTACTTTAAGAGGACACCCCAGAGCGAATATGCCACCGCCGATACCATAGCCAGATAGAGCACGATGCCAGATCCTTTGAGGCTGAAAAATCCGCCTGCCATATGGCTTGCGACGGCTCCCAGCACCTGTCCGGTCGTCATCATCGCGTAGTCCTGTCCCAGACTTGCCGGAAAGAGCATGCACATCAAAAATCCCAAAAGGATCAGTGTGATCCCGCCCACGATGAATTGATAGCCACTCAGCACAAAAGGTTCTTCCTTTTCGGAATACTTCCGCAGATAGACCGAAGAAAAAGCATAAGCGACCGTCGAGATAAAGACACAGATCTCTCCTATGCCAACACCGCCCAGGCTGCTTCCGTTCCCCCGGCTTCCCCAGATCTCTACAAGAAAGACTCCCGCAAATCCAAGGATAGATCCCATAATTTTATTTTGTTTTAATTTTTCCTGTTTAAAAAGAAGGCATGCCACAAACAATGCCACAAAGACATTCAGAGCCTCGATAATGGATGCTTTGACACCACTGGTCTTTCCCAAACCAATGTAAAAGAAAAAATATTGCAGAGTCGTCTGTAAAAGGCTCAGATGCAGAATAGGCAGCCAGGAACTTTTCTTCGGCAACAGCGGTCGTTTATGGGCAAGGCTTCCGATCACCACCGCCATGATTCCTGCCAAAAAGAATCTGGCTCCGGCAAAGATAATCTGTAGTCCGGTCTGTTCCCCTGAAATAGCAAAAATCCCATAGCCAATCTTGATACCCGGAAAAGCACTTCCCCACAAGAAACAACACAAAAGGGCAACCAGACATACCACGGCTGTATTATTCCAAGGAGCCTTTCTATCTGTCTTTTGTTCCATTATTTTCCTCTTCTCTGCTCATATAAGCGTGCCAATGCATCCTGCTCATATTTTTCATCTGAATAATCTGCGATCCGTTTCAAAAGATCACTTTTCTTGATCGCTATGATATTGATCTTTTCTTTTAATTCTTCCTCTTCCCGTTCTAAGACTTGTAATTCTCTCGTGAGGCTTTCCACCTCAAGTCGTCTCTCCATATCCATTGCATTTTCCTCCCAGGCTATGCCTGATCTTCTGATATTTCTCTTTCTTCTATGCCCTTTTTATCATCTGTCCTTGCCGGTAAAAGTTCCAACGGGATCAAAAACGGCAGTGTATATAAAAGCGGCATCACATAACGGGTATTTCCATTGTCTGGTGATACCATGCAGACCGCGATCGTGATCAGCGGCACCAGCAGCAATGCCTGTGCCTCCTTTTTCTTCCATTTCATATTGTAGAGCAGGGCAAACAAAAACAGCCACGGCCACAATCCAATCGAGGCAAAGATATTTACGATCGGCACTTTTTCCGTAAAGAGAACCAGTTGGTTGATCGCATAGCGCTGCTCCAGATACTCCTCCGCGTTCTCTACATACAGATAGGCATACTGTCCTTCATCATCATGTAATTGCAGATAATCATTAAACTTATAATACACCAGACTTGAAATCTTATTGATGTCGTAATACTGGTAGGTATTATGCAAAACAGACTCCACATAGACCTCCGGGTGTTTTAAAAACATCTGCCACCAGACCTTAAAATAGTTTTTAAGATCCTGCTTTGTCGCTTCCTGCTTGTAATATTTCTTGACCGGATCCGAAAGTTCCGGGTTGTACTTCTTTGCCAGTTTTTTGTAAGGGAGCACCTTATTGATGGCTTTCTTTTCTGCCGCTGTCACCTGGTCGCCGTATTCCGTGACATAGCGCGCCGTCTGCTGAAACGGCACGGACAGCGCCTCCTGGATGCCTCCCGGTGCTACATTCAGTGCAGGAAGCAGGATACCGCAGAATACCACCTTGTATAAGATAACCGGCAGGATGACAGATGCGATGATCTGGGCAAAAGTCCGTCGATATTTGATCAGATATACCACGCCAACGATCAGCAAAATGTACATTGCATAAACTTTCGTCAGGACCATCATACAGGCTACGGCAAACATTGCCAGATCAAACCAGATCTTGCAAAAAGCCTGTCCCTTTGTCCGCGCCACATAGTGCATCATCATAATAAAGATCAGACAGAAAGTAGCATAGACCGTATCCTTTAGCATACAGATGGCATACATAGGAAAGATCGGTAAAAACATCAGGATCAGCAAGGCCCCGATCATACGCTTTGTCGTCACGCCACAATCACGGATATAATACAGGCATCCGGCAAAAACCAGTGACAGGGCGATCATCTGCAAGATGACATAAGCCGCCACGCCGACGCAAATATCTCCAAAATGCAATCCTAATTTAATAAACCAAGAAAATACCAGTGTCAGGATATAAGGATGATGGTTTGTGATGAAAATATCATCCGCCTGCACCGCTGACATAGACTGGATATAAGACGGGATCTCATTATATTCCATGATCATAATGACCGTATCCTCGTTGCTGGTTCCCGGATAGAAATAGATAAAATACGGAAGCCATGCCACAAACATACAGACCGCCATCAAAAAGATCTGTAATACCGGTGGAATCTTCCGTCCCACTTGCCCCCTGATCTTCTGCTGTTCCGCAAAATTCCGGAAGAAATGCATCATGGCTGCCACGATAAAATAAGAGATCAAAACATAGGCAGACCATTTCAAAAAGATACGATACATCTGGATCTCCGCTACGCCAATCTCATCCATGGCATCCATCATGGCGTACCAGCCGCCCCACTTTTTAAAGATCATGGCTACCACTTGCCCCGATGCAAACAAAAGGCCAAATAAAAATTCCGCCAGCCGTTCTTTGTAAGTTCTGTTTAACTGCAAGACCATATAAACAAGTATGCCGATCACCAGTGCAAACAAAAATGTCCGCAGACGATTGGACGAAAAAGACCGGTACATGGTACGCGTGTATAACATGATCTGACTCTCCAGATCAATATCCGGACTGTTATCTATGGTTGCTTCCCGTGAAAGAGAAATAAAGGCGCCCAGCGCGCCATAGATCCCCAGGATCAACGCGATCCAGAAATCTCTCCCTTTCAGTTTTATTGTAATTTCTTTCATTATCTTCCTATCTTTTCTTATATATCCACCAGGTTTTCTATGCGACTTTTCTTCTGCGCAACAAAAGTCTACATTCAGTGTATTAGTATAGCGTAATTCTTTCCAAAAATAAACCCACCAATAGAAAGCCGCATGAGATTGCGACTCCATGGTGGGTCAATTCTTATGCCAAAATATCCTGACGCGCCAGTGCCCGCTTTAGGGCTAATTCTGCCCGCGCCACATCCAGATCGGCATCCTTGCGATTCAGACGTTCCCTTGCCCGGTCTTCCGCCTTTCTCGCTCTTTCCAGATCAATCTCCTCCGGCCACTCAGCCACCTCGGCAAGAAGTGTCACCTTCTCCCCTAAGATCTCCGCAAATCCGGCATGCACGACGGCTTTCTTTGCGCCGTCTGCCTCCGTGATCGTCACGATCCCCGGTGCTAAGACTGTCGTCAGTGGGATATGATCCTTGAAAACACCGATCTCTCCCTCGGTCGTTGTAAACTCGATCATACTTGCCTGTCCCTTATAAAAAACGCGATCCGGCGTTATGATCTCGACTTGAAACAAATTATCTGCCATAGTCGCCTCCCTTACTGCATCCGGGCGCGTACTTCATCAATGGTTCCTGCATTCAGGAAATGTCCTTCCGGCACATCATCATGCTTGCCTTCCAGGATCTCTCTAAATCCGCGGATGGTTTCTGCGATCGGCACATACTTTCCTTCCAATCCGGTAAACTGTCCCGCTACGAAGAATGGCTGTGACAGGAATCTCTGGATCTTTCTGGCACGGCTTACAACCAGTTTGTCATCTTCTGACAACTCGTCCATACCAAGGATCGCGATGATATCCTGCAATTCCTTATACTTCTGTAAGATCTCCTGCACACCACGCGCTACCTCAAAATGCTCCTGTCCTACGATACGAGGATCCAAGATACGGGAAGTAGATGCCAATGGATCTACTGCCGGATAGATACCAAGTTCGGCGATGGCTCTCTCCAATACCGTGGTTGCATCCAAATGGGCAAAGGTTGTTGCCGGAGCCGGATCTGTCAAGTCATCCGCCGGCACATATACTGCCTGCACAGATGTGATGGATCCGCTCTTTGTTGATGTAATACGCTCCTGCAAAGCACCCATTTCTGTCTGCAAGGTCGGCTGATAACCTACGGCTGACGGCATACGTCCCAAAAGGGCGGATACCTCAGAACCAGCCTGGGTAAAACGGAAAATGTTGTCAATAAAGAGCAACACATCCTTGCCACCCTTATCACGGAAATACTCTGC
>CAVLBP010000136.1:1835-5170 GCA_963661325.1 bacterium | reverse complement strand
TGATAACAGATGCTGTGTTCATTCGAAAATTAAAACTCGAATTGTTCCGGTGCATAAAGAGATATGTATGTATAGCAGTATGTTTGACCCTTTTCTATCTGCTATTAAATTTGAACAATCTGAGAGCCTTTGTTATGTATTTTGTCGGCACAGTTTTAGTGTGCCTGCTTTGTTTTAGTGGAGATATTAAGGAGATATTGCATGAAAGAAAAATCCTTCTTAAAAAAGAGTAGTCTATCACTCCGTGTGAAGATTTTTCTGTCTGTGTGTATGTTGGCTGCACTGATCGGCTGCACGGAACAGATTTATTTGAGATCCTACACAGAGGCTGTAGTGACGGAAAATGTTGTGTCGGACGTTGAAACGGATTCTGATAATGAGGAAACAAGTATTGCAGAACTTCTTGGTGGAGTAAAAGGGGATATGGAGGTGGAACAAACCTTTGTCACAGATCAGGAATTCTGCGGTATTTCTGTCTTTATGGGAACATACGCGAAAAAAATTAATATTGGCGAAATCGAAGTGGTAGTTACAGATCTGTCATCTGGCAAAAAGGTATTGGACATGTCAAGGAGAATGGAAACGATAAAAGACATGTCATACAATGCATTTACCAGTGATACCATGGTTGTTCCAAACGGGGAGACAGAGTATAAGATTACAATCAGAGGGAAATATGTTCCGAAAGGATGCGCGGTCAATGTGTGGAAGACAAGCGTAGAAACATATGAAGACGGAACATTGACATATTGTGGAGAACAACAGACAGGGGATATATGTTTTTCTCTGGTGACGGACGGAAGCCTGTCGTTTGCGTCTTATGCATTTGCATTGAGATTCCTCATGCTGCTCATGCTGGTGGTATTTCTATCATTGCATATATTTTATGATATAGAGGACATGTATCAGAAGATATACAGATATCGCTGGCTTATTGCCGGATGTTTATTTATCTTTTGCATTATTTTCAAGATCAATGGGTCATCAATGGGACAGTATGATGACTATATTCAAACAGGCTATGGTTCTGATTTTGTTTATCCTTTATTTGGTATATCGAGAGCTGACAGATCAGATGAATGGATTGTTTCGTTGACGAGAGCAATGTCCGCACAATATTCAGATTATGGACTTTACAATGATATTGTGATGGGAACAAGACATACAAATATGTCGGCTTCTGGACTATATTTTAGTTATTCTTTACTGGCAGAACCTTCAAAGTGGGGATATTATCTGTTTGGAACAGAACGTGGTTTGTCCTTTATATGGAGTGGACATATTATCTTTGGATTTATGTTTTCCTTTGAACTTTGCAGAATACTGACGAAAAACAAAAAACTCCTGTCATTATTGGGAGCAAGTCTGATATGGTTCTCCACTTACAATATGTCGTGGTCTGTTACAGAATGGCTATTTGCAGGGCAGGCAGCCTTGGTATTTTTCTATTATTTTTTTGAGGAGAAAAAAACATGGAAACGCCTGCTATGGGGAGGCGGAATCGCTGTATTTGCGGCAGAATTTTGCGTTAATTTATACCCGGCATGGCAGGTCCCGGCAGGGTATGTGTATCTTGGACTTTTGCTATGGATGTTTTTTTCACAAAGTAAAATATGGAAAAACTTTACATGGAAAGATTGGCTGATAGCAATTATATCTGTGGTTTTCCTTGCCAGTATTGTATTGGCATTCATAGTAAATGATTTGGAATATATACAGGATATATCAGCGACCGTTTATCCGGCAGGACGAACAGATTATGGAGGATTTGCATTAGATAAATTATTTAATTATTTATCTTCGGCATTATCGGGATGGATAGATTATGCGAATTCATCGGAAATGAGTTGTTTTTTCACACTTTTCCCATTTTCTATGATTGTTTTCGTGTACGTTCTTATACGTGAAAAAGGGAAAAATGCGCTAATGTGGTGCCTTTTTATTCCGACCATATTTCTGACTTTATATTGTACAGTGGAATTGCCACATAGATTAGCGGAAATAACATTGATGACAAATTCTATAACCAGTAGAACGGTAGATGTTGTTGGATATGCAAATATTCTCATGCTTATGATTGGAATTTCAGAATATGAGGAGAATAAGGAGATACAGGTAAAATGGTATATTTCCACAATTCCGGTAGCAATATGCTTGGTGGTGGCTCTCTGTTTTGCACAAAATATGTCAATTAGAAAGACACTTGTATATACCGTTGCTCTTGCTATAATCGCATTTGTGACATTTACAATTCTTACGTGCGATTTGAAGCAGCGTGTCAAGCAGTCAGCGATGATAGTACTCTCGGTGACAATGATTGTTTGCGGTATTCGGTATAATCCGATTCAGGTAGGAACGGATGTGATCACATCAAAGCCGGTTGCGTCAGAAATTCAGGAGATTGTTGCGGATGATCCAGATGCAAAATGGATTGGGGTAGGTTGTCACGTTGCGGGAGATTATCTTGTTGCGCTCGGAGCGAAAGCGATCAATTCGACAAACTATGTGCCAAACATGGAGTTATGGGCGAATTTTGATCCAACTGGATATGATGAAGAGATATACAACAGATACGCACACCTGATTGTATATACAACTGATGAAGAAACAACGTATCATCTCACGGCGCAGGACAGCATTACTTTAAATCTCAACTATACGCAACTTAAGGATATTGGCGTTAAATACCTGCTTTCGAGAGAACCACTGGAGTCAGATACAGTAGAGATGGATCAATTATATGCGAAGTATGGTATATACATTTATAAGGTAAATTTTTAGGCAAAGGAACTGTAAATGAGCAAACTAATGAGTATAGGTATCCCCGCCTATAACAATGGCGATTATATTGGGGAGACAATAGAATCCATTTTGGCACAATCTTATGAAAATCTTGAACTTGTGATCGTTGATGATAATTCAACGGATAACACATATGAGGTGATTTCTGCATATGCCCTAAGAGACAGCCGTGTTCATGTATACAAAAATGAGACAAATCTCGGAATGTCCGGCAACTGGAACCGGTGTTTGGAATTAACACAGGGAGAGTACTTGAAACTGGTTTGTGCAGACGATCTTTTATCAAGGGACATGGTAGCCAGAGAGATAGCAGTTTTAGAGGAACACCCGGAGGTTGTCCTAGTCAGCAGTGATACAAGATTGGTAGATCTGAATGGGAACTATCGTGGTTGGTATAAAAGATACAAAAAAAGAGGATCTGTGGATGGACGCGAGGTGATTCGTAAGGGTTTCTTTAGTCAGGATCTATTTGGTGCGCCTCAAGCTAATACTTTCCGCAGGACTGCTTTTGAGCAGATCGGAGGTTTTTCTTC
>CAVLBP010000136.1:0-1825 GCA_963661325.1 bacterium | reverse complement strand
GGATTATGATTTTTTTGTAAATGTTGCAAAATTGGGAATGATATACATCATCCATGAGCCACTCAATTATTTTAGAGTCCGGGGAGATTCTAATACCGGTCAGGTGATGGGAGAGGACAAACAAAAGACGCAGATCTACGTGGACGAGCATTACAGATTGTATAAGAAAAATCAAAAAGACTTACATTTATCTGATGCTGACATTCAAAGAGCTATTACGATACGAAAACTAAGATGCTTTATGGCACGCATGTATTTAAAGGTTTTTGTACGCTAGGAGGAGAGAAATGGACAAAATTGCAGTTTTAATACCTTGCTACAATGAAAGTAAGACGATCGAAAAGGTTGTTACGGATTTTAAGAAAGCCTTACCGGAGGCGACGATTTATGTATTCGACAACAATTCTTCTGATGGCACCGATGAGATTGCCAGAAAGGCAGGGGCTGTTGTAAAGTATGAATATCAGCAGGGCAAAGGTAATGTTATCCGCCGTATGTTTCGTGAAATCGATGCAGAATGCTATGTGATGACCGATGGGGATGATACTTATCCAGCAGAGAGCGCCAGGGAGATGGTGGACTGCGTGTTAAATCATCATGCAGATATGGTGGTAGGAGACCGCCTTTCATCCACATATTTTGAGGAAAATAAGAGACCTTTCCACAATTTCGGTAATTCAATCGTGCGATCTTCCATCAATAGCCTTTTTCACACCAATATCAAGGATATTATGACGGGCTATCGGGCATTCAGTTATCAGTTTGTAAAGACATTCCCGGTGCTCTCACAGGGCTTTGAGATTGAGACGGAAATGAGTATCCATGCAGCAGATAAGAACATGTTTGTTGAGAATGTTGTCATTGAATACCGCGACAGACCAGAGGGAAGTGAGTCCAAACTCAATACATACAGTGATGGATTCAAGGTACTTCGTACGATTGCCAGCCTCTTTCGTACCTATAAGCCGATGGCATTCTTCGGTGCGATTGCGGCGATTTTGGCCTTGTTTGGCCTTGGGTTTATGATTCCGGTATTGGTCGAATTCAATCATACAGGGCTGGTCAACAGATTTCCGACTTTGATTGTATGTTGTTTTGTTATTTTGGCGGCAATGGTTTCCTTTTTTGCAGGACTGCAGCTCCAGACGATCACGCGAAAGAACCGGCAGGATTTTGAGATGGAACTGCAACACGTACATTATGAGTATGAACATTTAGAAAAGTAGTAGAAAGGATAGGTGTTAATCATGGGAAAAATTACAGTAACAGATGATTGCAATGGAATCAAAGGATTGAAGGTCATTGAACCGACCGTTTTCGGTGATGACAGAGGATATTTCATGGAGACTTACAACTACAATGATTTCGCAGCGGCAGGAATCGATTGTCAGTTTGTGCAGGATAATCAGTCAGCATCCAAAAAAGGTGTTCTTCGCGGACTTCATTTTCAGATCAATTATCCACAGGATAAGTTGGTGCGTGTGATCAGCGGAGAAGTATTTGATGTCGCAGTGGATCTCCGCGAGGGCTCCGAGACATTTGGCAAGTGGTTTGGTGTGACTTTGACGGCTGAGAACAAAAAGCAGTTCTTCATTCCAAAGGGATTTGCACATGGATTTATCGTTCTTTCCGATCATGCAGAGTTCTGCTACAAGGTGACCGATTTCTATCATCCAAATGATGAAGGCGGTCTGATGTGGAATGATCCTGATATTGGTGTAGAATGGCCGATGCCGGAAGGTATGACAGCAGATGATCTGATCCTGTCTGATAAGGATAAGGTAAAGTCCTCAGATAAAGATTATGTTGCAGGTAAATAAAGCAT
>CAVLBP010000135.1:0-5188 GCA_963661325.1 bacterium | reverse complement strand
GTATTGAAGAGCAGGGCAAACTGACAGAGGAACTGCGGGCGCAGATTCTGGCGGAAGAGACTCAGGTCGTTGTAGATGATCTGTATCGCCCATACCGTCCAAAGCGTCGCACCCGTGCGACGATCGCCAAGGAAAAGGGCTTAGAGCCTCTGGCAGATCTGATCTTTTTGCAGGAGATCGATCAGCCGCTAGAGGAGATTGCAGGAGATTATGTAAATGCAGAGAAGGAAGTGACTACGGCGCAGGAAGCGATCGCGGGAGCCATGGACATCCTTGCAGAGATCATCGCAGACCAGGCGGATTATCGTATGCATATCCGTGGGCTGACGGAGAAAAAGGGACATATCACATCAAGTGCCAAGGATGAGACCGCAGAATCTGTCTACGAGATGTACTATGATTTTGACGAGCCGATCGAAAAATTGCCGGGACACCGTATTCTGGCACTCAATCGAGGAGAAAAGGAAAAGATCCTGACGGTCAAGATCTTGGCACCGATCGAGGAGATCATCCGCTATCTCTCCAAGCAGGTCATTACTAGGGATAACCCTTATACGACACCGGTGCTGACGGAGACGATCACAGATGCTTATGACCGCCTGATCGCACCTGCCATTGAGCGTGAGATCCGGTCTGCCTTGACGGAAAAGGCAGAGGACGGTGCGATCAGTGTCTTTGGCAAGAATTTACAGCAGTTGCTCATGCAGCCACCGATCGCGGGACAGGTGGTTCTGGGATGGGATCCGGCATTTCGTACCGGTTGTAAACTGGCAGTGGTAGATGCGACCGGAAAGGTATTGGATACGACCGTTATTTTCCCGACAGCACCGCAGAATAAGGTGGACGAGGCAAAGGTCGTTCTAAAGAAACTGATCTCCAAATACCATGTTACCTTGATCTCTGTAGGAAATGGTACGGCATCGCGTGAATCAGAAATGATCATCGTAGATCTTTTAAAGGAACTTCCGGTTCCGGTGCAGTATGTCATCACCAACGAGGCAGGGGCATCCGTTTATTCCGCCAGCAAATTGGCGACAGAGGAATTCCCACAGTTTGACGTAGGACAGCGTAGTGCGACATCCATTGCGCGCCGTGTGCAGGATCCTTTGTCCGAACTGGTAAAGATCGATCCAAAGTCGATCGGCGTCGGTCAGTATCAGCATGATATGAACCAGAAAAAGTTGGATGAAGCCTTATCCGGTGTTGTTGAGGCTTGCGTCAACAATGTTGGCGTCGACCTGAATACGGCTTCGGCGTCCTTACTGGAACACATTTCCGGTATTAATAAGACCATTGCCAAGAATATCGTGGCATATCGTGAGGAGAACGGACAGTTCACTTCCAGAAAACAATTATTAAAGGTGCCGAAATTAGGACCAAAGGCGTACGAACAGTGTGCGGGCTTTTTGCGGATACGCGGGGGCAAGAATCCTTTGGATGCGACCAGCGTGCATCCGGAGTCCTATGAAGTGACAGAAAAACTCATCGCTAAATTAGGACATGATCTGACGGAGATCACAGGTGGCGGTATCAAACAGATCGGAAAAGAAGTAGGAGATCTGGAAGGGCTGGCAGAAGAACTGGGTATCGGTGCCATGACACTTGAGGATATCGTCAAAGAACTGCAAAAACCGGGACGCGATCCTAGAGAGGATATGCCAAAGCCAATCCTGCGCAGTGATGTTCTGAGCATGGAAGATTTAAAGCCGGGCATGGTCTTAAAAGGCACTGTCCGCAATGTCATTGATTTTGGTGCTTTCGTGGATATCGGCGTGCACCAGGATGGACTTGTCCATATTTCGGAGATCTGCGACCGCTTCATCAAGCATCCGCTGGAGGCTGTATCGATCGGCGATATCGTGGATGTGCAGGTCTTAAGCGTGGATCTCAAAAAGCAAAGGATCCAGTTGACCATGAAACTGGGCGATCGACAGGATGGGAAAGAGGCTGCGAAAGATCAGCCGGCGAGATCCAAAAAGCCTGCCAATAAGCAGAATTTCAAGAAAAAGCAGGATCGTAAAAAGCCGGTCAAAAAAGGCAACAACTTTTTTGACAATATTATTATCGAATAATGGTTGACAGATAGGCTCTATATGCATATACTGATGCTTGTAAATAGGAATCTTCGGGGCAGGGTGATATGAGAGATCATAGATTCCCGACCGACGGTGATGTTGCGATAGCGACGAGTCCGTGACCTGCATTTGCAGTTGAATCGGTGTGAATCCGATACCGACAGTATAGTCTGGATGAGAGAAGATAAGTTGATTTTTGCGTGCAAAGTATTGCCCCGAACGCTAGGATTTTAGTGTTCGGGGCTTTTTTGTGTCATAAGAGTGCACATGCTTTTGCGCGTACAAGGCTGACTTACCAGAGACCGATTTTCCTAAATAAAAAGGAAAAAGGAGTGTTACAAAATGAGTGAGGTAACAACAAAAAGAGCAAACGTAAACAATGGAACAAAGAGTGCAGCAGCATCTAAGATGAACGTGCGCTATCTGACGGTGACGGCAATGTTATCGGCGATCGCATTTATCCTGATGTTTCTTGATTTTTCTGTTCCGGTCATGCCGAATTTCATCCGCATGGATCTGTCAGAACTTCCGGCTTTGATCGGTGCTTTTGCCATGGGACCGGCATGTGGTGTATGGGTATGTCTGGTCAAAAATCTTTTGCATCTGTTTATGACATCTACAGGTGGTGTCGGAGAACTGAGCAACTTTGTCCTTGGTGCAGCCTTTGTACTTCCGGCAGGACTGATCTACAAGCATAAAAAGAGCAAAAAGTCTGCGATCATCGGATCTTTGATCGGAGCACTTTGCATGGCGCTCTTTAGTTTCCCGTCCAACTATTTCGTGGTTTATCCGATCTATACCAAGATGATGCCGATGGATGTGATCATCAGTGCTTATCAGGCGATCGTGCCATCTGTAAAAGAGTTGTGGCAGTGCCTTCTCTTCTTCAATGTGCCGTTTACCTTTGTCAAAGGTCTGTTTTCTGTTTTGATCACGATGGTGGTATATAAAAAGATCTCACCGATCTTAAAAGGAAGAGTTTAAAAACAAATAAAGAAATAGGATAAAAGCCTCAAGCCGTCCGGCATCTTGCATGCCGGTAGACGGATTGGGGCTTTTGATTTTGTATGGAATATGATAATATAGCAATCAGAAGTGGGCTTATATGGAGGAAGATAAATCATGACCGTCAAATTTAACGTAAAACTGAGCAGTGAGGATATGTATCGTTTCAATATGTATCATGCGTATACATCCATGCAGGGGATCCTATCGCTTGTTATGGGGATCTTTGTGATCGTGGTGATCGCGCTTTCCGAAAACCTGCACGATATCCGTCATGCACTGCCATATCTTTTGATCGCACTGATCTTTCTATTATATGTGCCTTTGACTTTGCGCATCCGCTCGAAGCGACAGATTCATATGTCAGATGCTTTGAAGGATGTCCTGCATTTTGAAATGAGAGAAGATGGTATTGCCGTCACAACGGATCATGCGACTGAGGAGGCGATCCTGCCGTGGGATATGATCTATAAAGCCGTGACGACCAAACACAATCTTCTTATATATAGTAACCGTGTCAATGCATACATCATACCAAAGGCACAGGTGACAGAGGAACTGCCGCAGATCTATGCCATGCTGCGTCAGCATTGTCAGGATTATCGCTTACACATTAAGGGAGACAGATAGATGATAAAAGAAACAGTTTCACCGGAGGAGACATTTGCCTTTGGCGAGGAATTAGGAAAGAATGCCAAGCCGGGACAGGTCTACACCCTGATCGGAGATCTTGGCGTGGGAAAGACGGTGCTTACGCAGGGGATCGCCAAGGGACTGGGCATTGATGAAGCCATTTGCAGCCCGACCTTTACCATTGTGCAGGAATATCACACCGGACGCATGCCATTTTACCATTTTGATGTGTATCGTATCGGGTGCGTTGAGGAGATGGATGAGATCGGATTTGATGATTATGTCTATGGCGAGGGACTGACCATGATCGAATGGGCAAATCTGATCGAGGAGATCCTGCCGGACCATTTTTGGCAGATCACGATCGAAAAAGATCTGGAAAAGGGTTTTGACTATCGCAAAATTACAGTTGAGGAAGTGGGCAAGGCATGAAGATATTAGGGATTGATGCATCAGGCATGGTAGCCAGTGTGGCTATCGTGGAAGATGATATTGTCGTAGGAGAATACTCTACCAATTTTAAAAAGACGCATTCGCAGACTTTGCTTCCTATGTTGGAAGAACTAAAAAAGATGATCGCATTGGATCTGGATACGATCGATGCTATTGCGGTTGCGGCAGGACCGGGATCCTTTACCGGGCTCCGTATCGGGTCTGCAACGGCAAAGGGACTGGGGCTGGCGCTGGACAAGCCGATCATATCCGTCTCCACGATCGAAGCTATGGCATACAATCTTTGGGGAAACGCAAATGATGTGTGTCCGATCATGGATGCAAGGCGGGGACAGACCTATACCGGTCTTTATCGTTTTACAGATACAGAGATGGAGTGTATCGTAGAACCTTGTGCCGTTGATATTACAGAGATCATAGAAAAGATCAATGCTACAGGCAGACCGGTGACTTTCTTAGGTGATGGCGTGCCGGTCTTTAAAGATGCGATCGCAGAAAAATGCAAGGTGGCTTATGCTTTTGCTCCGGCACATATGAACCGCCAGCGCGCAGCATCCTTATGCGCAAGGGCAGAGTCCTATTATCTGGCGGGAAAAGTGCAGACGGCAGCTGAGCACAGACCGGAATATCTGCGTCTGTCACAAGCGGAAAGAGAACGCATGGAAGCGCAAAAAGGCGGTCAGTCATAATGGATATTCGTATCAGACCTTGTCAGAACGGGGATATTGACAGGATCGCAGAAATGGAAGCGGCGATCTTTAGCGAGCCCTGGACAAAGACAGGATTTTTGGAGACACTTTCTGAGACAGAGCATATCTTTTTGGTAGCAGAAGACGAAGCAGATGTGCGCGCCTATGGTATCTTATATTGCAACAGTGATGAAGGGGAGATCCCGACGATCGCAGTTTCAAAGGAGGCGCGTGGCAGAGGTCTGGGAAAGAGGCTTTTATCCTGCATGATGCAGGAGGCGGAAAAAAGGGGCGTAGCCCATGTTTATCTGGAAGTGCGAAAGAGCAACCTGC
>CAVLBP010000134.1:0-5193 GCA_963661325.1 bacterium | reverse complement strand
TGCGACCCCCTGGTCCCAAACCAGGTGCTCTAGCCAAACTGAGCCACACCCCGATGTATTACCGCGTCGTCTCTCCGTGACGCAAGTAATATTATATGGCAGAGGCAGATAAATGTCAACAACTTTTTTCACTTTTTTTATTTTCTTTTTCCAAGCCCTGCCAGCCCTTGCTACAGGCGGTTTTCCCGTCTTGTGTTATCACATTTTTTTGCAAAGATTACATATAGATCAGATTAAAATGCAGATCTCCCTGAGGGTCTACATCCACGACCACATAGGAGGGTCTTCTGCCGTCCTGCCTCGGATAAGAAATGCTTCCCGGATTGATAATGGTCATATCTTCCTCATAGGTCACTTCCGGCACATGTGTATGGCCATAGAATACGATATCAGCACCTTTTTCCCTTGCGGCAGCCTCAAGCATCTGGGTTCCATAATTTACATTATAATAATGTCCGTGTGTCAGCATGACCACATGACGTCCCACCTGCATGACCACTTCTGCCGGCAGATCACTGCCAAAGTCGCAGTTGCCGCGCACGATCTCCAGCGGGCATTCCGCCACTGCTTCAATATAGTCCTCGCATCCTTCACCATCGCCCAGATGATAGATACGATCCGGCATGACCTTCTCAATGGCGATATCCAAATTATCATGTTTTCTGTGTGTATCACTAACAACCAGTATTCTCATATTTGATCAACTCTTCCTTCATCTTACGCAATGCATTTCCACGATGGGAAATTGCGTTCTTTTCTTCGCGGGACATAGCCGCCGTACTGCATCCGTAGGCATCTACATAGAAGATCGGATCATAGCCGAAACCATTCTCTCCCTCCGGCTCCCAACCGATATATCCCTCGATCGTGCCTCTTACTACCTTTTCGCTGCCATCCGGGAATACCGCTGCCACAGCACAGACAAATCGTGCTGTACGCTCCTCCTTCGGCACCCCATCCAGCCGCTCGATCAGATTGGCGTTCTTGATATCATATGAGGTATCCTCTCCCATATATCTGGCAGAATAAATGCCCGGTTCCTTGTTCAGATAATCGATCTCCAGTCCGGAATCATCTGCAAGAACGATGGCATCCACTTGGTCTGCAATGGCTCTGGCCTTGATCAGGGCGTTTTCTTCAAAAGTCTTTCCATCTTCCACGATATCTACAGAAATCCCAGCCTCTTTCATAGAAAGGATCTCATAGCCCAGATCTTCGTAGATCTCACGGATCTCCCGCATTTTGTTTTGATTGCCTGTAGCAAAAATAATTTTTTTCATGGTCTTACTCCTCCAATGTCTGGAGCACAGCCTGCGCCAGTGCTTTTGCGGCTGCCTCCTGATATTCATCACTCTTTAATTTATCCAGTTCTTCCTGATTTGTCATAAATCCGATCTCTGCCAGTGCCACCGGCATCTGTGCCGTCCGGATGATATAGATATCATCCCCAACGACAAGCCCCTTGCTCCCGGAGCCAAGTGTCTGTAAAAGTTGATCCAGACAGGTCTGGGCAAAGGCTTTGGACGCCCCGCTTTCATCTGCCGCATGATACATGACCTCAGTGCCGTTGATTCCGGACATCCTGCCACTCGCCGTTGTATTGTTGTGGATACTTAGGAAAAGATCTGCCTGCAAGGCATTGGCAAGTCCTACTCTTTTTTCCAGTGACAGGCTGCTGTCATCGGTCCGTGTATAAAAGATCCCGATCCTGTCCTGATCCTTAAAATACGGCAGGATCTTTTTTGCAATCGCCAGATCAATGTCTTTTTCATCAGTCCCCAGAACCTCTGCTCCCGGATCACTGCCACCATGTCCGGCATCAATGACCACGATCTTATCATAGCGTTCCCTCGGTGCCACAAAATCCATATAAAGGTAATGGTCCTGCCATGTCACGTCCGTAATATAGACATTATCCAAAAGGATATCGATCAGTCCCTTTTTATCTTCCACATCATATTTGATGTCGTCAATATGGTCGCTGCTGCCGATCATGGGATAATCATAAAAATAAGATTGGCTGATCTCCGGTATATAGATCCGCACCTCTTGATCCACATAATCCTGTTCGATACTAACATCCGCGGTCTTTACTCCCTCCGGGATCTCCAGACGCAACTGTCCCTGCATCTTAAGATCCTGCGATCCCTCTTTTAAAACGGCGGTCTCCGCCTGCATCAGGGATAAGACAGACTCACCTTTTTCCACCTGTGTGGCATATTGCAAGTGTTTCCTCTGCGCCCACACATGTAGATCCGGTATGCCAAGGAAAATGCCACAGACCACCAGACTCAAAGCAAACATTATGGTCGCGACCAGACCCACGACTTTTTTTTCTAACTTCATCCTATCATCTTTCCCATCGTCTAGTCTTCTTCCACTTTCTTTCCATAGGCTTTGAGGCAAAGATTGCCCCCGGCGGTCTCCTCGACACTTTCCCAATCCAGTCCGTTGTTGCTGATATAGCCCTCGCCATCCGAAATATCTACATGCTGGCTCAGATCATCTGCCGGATATTCGATCGCCATAGGATGATCCATACCGGGTGTGGATAATACCACAACAATGGCAAATTTATCCCCCTCTTTTACACTATAAGGTCTGTCAAAAGGAATGGTATAGTATCCTGCATCTTCCAATTCGCCCCGCGCCACTTCAATGCGGCTGGCAAGGGATGCCGTATTGCGATAATCTGTGACAATGTATAACTGATAGGTCGTATTCTTGCCTAGTGCATAAAAACCTGCACTTTCGATCTGTTCATCTTCCTTTGCCTCATAAATATTGGCAGCATGGATCTTGTCCTTATTGTAGCCGACCTGTCCGACCCAGCCGCACAGATCTGCCTGATAAATGGTATCGTAATTGTCCGCATCCTCTATGCCAACATAAGAGACCGCCTGATCTCCGATATTGGTATCATAATAGGAAACATAAAATACACCATTTTCGCCAAAGGTCGCGCCCCAACTGTTCTGACAGATAAAGGCTCCATCCCCTGCCACTTTTCCCGGGAAATTGGACGCGCTATAATGATCGTCCCAGCCAATGATCACAACGTCATGGTTTGGCTTTTCTGCCCCGGTATAGCAGTAGGCATTCTTTTTCCTATTATAATAGGAAGATTTACTCAGATTTGTCGTGGACAGACTGGCATAAATAGATGTCGATACACCGCCATGCTGATAGACCGCCCATTTGATATCGTCGATGTCATCACTATCGTAAAAATGGACTTCCTGCACATGTTTATCCACGGTCTTTTCTCCGGTCTGCTCCGGTCCCATCCAGGAGACCAGATAAGATACCGCCATGGTATAATTGCCGCCCATGGAAGTATCCACCTGATAAGCATTATCCGAAGTCATGCGGTCTGCGTCAAAAGAGAACTTTTCTTCCGGCAAAAGGGAGGATTCCAAGGCTGAAAGTGCAGCCTGCGCCCAGCAGGTCGAGGTATCGCCCTGATTTCGCACTGCGGACACACGATCTTTCTCCCGCAGATCATAGGACGCCGGCAGGCTTCCTTTTTGCAGATCTCCGGAGATCGTCGCCTGATAATTTGCCTCATCATAACTATAGCTACAGCCAAACTCGCGGCACAGATCCTGTAAAGAAAGATATGCCTGCTTCTCATGCAATTCCGGCATGACATCCAAAGTGATCGCCTTATCATCCCGCTTGTCATCCAGACTGTTGATATAAAAGGTATAAGAGCGGTCTCCATAATCTAAGAGGATCTTTTTGTCCTCATAGAGGGACGCACTGCATCCGAAAAAATCCTCCACAAAGGAAAGGGATGCCATGACCTGCATATGGTCGCCCATGATGATACCGTCAGCCACACCATAGGTATCCTCGCCAACCGCCAAGTGCAGATTGCCCTCCTCATTGATACTGCGCGCCTTGAGCGGATAAAAGACCTCATCCTGCAACTGGGCGCCACGAAAGGCTGTCACATCTGCATATTCATCATTCCAAGTATTGAGTTTTGCCAAAAAGGTCACAAGCAGTATGACCGTAAGTACTATATATCTCTTGGAATATCTCATACCCTATCCTTCTTTTTCGGCGGTTTCGGACCCATAAACTGATAGAAATAGGTCCTGATCATGCCGTTGTATAACTTGCGGTTCTTGTCCGCCTTGCGTCCGATATAACGCTCTGCCTCCTCATAGGATGTAATCAGATACATTGACCATGCATCCAGATCACGGTAGACCTGTCCGATCGTCGCATAGAGTGCCGGAAGATCCTTCTTGTCCTCCAGGCGTTCTCCATACGGCGGATTGGTAATGATAAAGCCGTATTTCTTGCTGTGCCTCAGGTCTGCCACATCGCGCTGTTGAAAATGGATCAGATGATCTACGCCTGCCTGCTTGGCATTGGCTCTCGCAATGCGGATCATATCCGGGTCAATATCGTAGCCTTGCAGGTCACAGGAAATATCCGTATCTACCATCTCCTCGGCTTCTTCTACCACATCATACCACATCTGCTTTGGGATCAAATGCGTCCATGCTTCTGCCGTAAAGGACCGGTTCATGCCCGGTGCTATATTTGCCGCCATCATGGCTGCCTCGATCAAAAAAGTTCCACTGCCGCAAAAAGGATCCACCAAGATACGGTCTGCCCGCCATGGAGTCAGCATGATAAGTGCCGCCGCCAGTGTCTCAGAGATCGGTGCCTTGCTTGTCCATGTCCGGTAGCCCCTCTTGTGTAAAGGGTCGCCTGTCGTGTCCAGTGCCACCGTCACTTCATCTTTTAATAGGAAGATACGCATCGGAAAAGAGGCTCCATCTTCTTTGAACCAGTCCGTATGATAGGTCATCTTTAAGCGGTCTACCATTGCCTTTTTACAGATGGACTGGATATCCGATGCACTGAAAAGTTTGCTTTTTACGGAAGAAGCCTTTTTGACCCAGAACTTTCCATCCTGTGGAATCCAGTCTTCCCATGGCAAAGCCTTCATATTTTCATATAGTTCATCAAAGGTCGTGGCATGAAATCTGCCGATCTGTACCATGACGCGCTCTGCGGTGCGCAGGAAGATATTGCTCCTGCAAATGGCTTCCAGATCCCCTTCAAAGGTCACTCTGCCATCCTCCACCTTTGTAATATCATATCCGAGATCGTAGATCTCTCTTTTTAAAACTGCCTCCATGCCAAAATGACAAGGAGCCACCAGTTGTATTG
>CAVLBP010000133.1:3369-5221 GCA_963661325.1 bacterium | reverse complement strand
TACAGCAATAAAGTGGCTGACAATATGGCAAAATATCTGGTTCCGCAGGAATGTGGCAATAAAGTCGGCGTCCGCTACGCAAAGGTGACGGATGAGAAGGGCAGAGGTCTTTTGTTTACGGGCGATAAGTTACATTTTTCAGCCCTGCCGTACTCACCGCATGAGTTGGACAATGCTTTGCATGCGACAGAACTTCCGCCGGTACACAATACCTTTATCCGTGTCGGCTTGGAGCAGATGGGTGTTGCGGGAGACGATACCTGGGGCGCATTGACGCATCCGGAATATCTGATCGACAACAGCAAAAAATTAACATTGACATTCTCTTTCCGAGGCATATAGAAAAGAGAGTTTTTGGCAAATGCTCTCACGAAGGTGGGAGCATTTGTTTTTTATAGGAGGGACTTATGGACTTAGACAAGATTTTATATGGTGGAGATTATAACCCGGAGCAGTGGTTAGACCGACCGGATATCTTAGAGGAAGATATTGCCATGATGCAGGAGGCACATATCAATACCGTGACGCTGGGTGTGTTTTCCTGGTCGACTTTGGAGCCGGAAGAGGGAAAATACAACCTTGACTGGCTGGATGTCATCATGGATCGTCTGGATCAGGCTGGTATATCAGTCATTCTGGCGACACCATCCGGCGCCAGACCCCAGTGGATGGCCGAGAAATACCTGGAGGTACTCCGCGTCAATGAAAGACGTGAGCGTGCGCTCTATGGCTACCGCCACAACCATTGCTATACTTCTCCGATCTATCGCGAGAAAGTGCGTGCTATCAATACAGAACTGGCAAAGCGTTATGGCAAGAGAAAGCAGGTCATCCTCTGGCATATCTCCAATGAGTATGGCGGCGAGTGCCATTGTCCGCTCTGTCAGGAGGCTTTTCGCAACTGGGTAAAGGAAAAGTATAAGACCGTGGATGCGCTCAATCAGGCATGGAGCACGACCTTCTGGAGTCATACCTACCAGTCTTTTGACCAGGTAGAGAGTCCATCTCCGCTGGGAGAGACTTTTTTGCATGGCTTGAATCTGGATTGGAAACGCTTTGTCAGCCAGCAAACAGGAGACTTCATTGCAGAGGAGATCAAGGCGATCCGAGATGCGGGTTCGGATATTCCGACCACCATCAACATGATGCATGATTTCTATGGACTCAACTATTACAAACTGGCAAAATTGATCGACGTAGTATCCTGGGACACCTATCCGACCTGGCACAAAGAGTTGGAGATCCTGACCGCTACAGACAACGGCTTCTGGCATGATTTCATGCGTTCTTTAAAGAATCAGCCCTATCTGATGATGGAATCCTGCCCTTCCAGCACCAACTGGCAGTCGGTCAGCAAGTTAAAAAGACCGGGCATGCTGGATGCCCAATCCATGCAGGCGATTGCGCATGGATCCGATAGTGTGCTTTATTTTCAGATCCGCCAGAGCCGGGGGGCATCTGAGAAGTTTCATGGCGCTGTGATCGACCACTATGGCGGCAGGGATACTCGCGTCTTTAAAGAAGTGACCAAGGTAGGCGAGGAACTGGGCGCCATCCGTGAACTGGTCGGATCGACGACCCATGCGGATGTTGCCGTGATCTACGATATTGAGAACCGCTGGGCAATGGAAGATGCACAGGGACCTAGAAATAAAGGGCTTCATTATGTAGAGGCCGTTCAGAAATCTTATTATGCTTTCCGAAAACTTGGTTTAAATGTAGATGTGATCAACATGGATCATGCCTTTAAGGGCTACAAGATCTTAGCGGCACCGATGGCATATATGTTCCGCGAGGGCTTTGCAGAAAGAATCCGTGATTTTGTGGCAAATGGCGGTATCTTCATTACGAC
>CAVLBP010000133.1:0-2966 GCA_963661325.1 bacterium | reverse complement strand
GAAGTGACGACGCGCAGCAAAGATGGATGCGACTATGTGATCTTGCAGAACTTCTCTGCCATGAATCAACATGTGGAACTCGGCGAGGGTGAGTTGCTTTTGGGTAGTCGGAGTGGTAAAATATCACCTTACGAGACGATTATCTTACGGAGGAATAAAAAGTGATCTACCAGGACGTTTATATAGAAAAAACTATCCATAGAAAGGCACCGAATGTTACTAAAGTCTATAATATCCTCTTGATAGTTATTACGGTATTTATGGCAATCAATTTTGTTTTTGTAGATTACAGGGTCTTTGGTATTCCCCTGATCGCAATGATTGTTGTCACTTATTTTGTGACGCAGAATACCAAGGTGGATTTCGACTATACCTATACAAACGGAATACTGGAGATTACAAGGATCAAACGCAAAAGAAAACGGCAGGATCTGATCTCCTGCGAGATGAAAGATCTGGTTGTGGTTGCCCGCTCCAAGACAGAGCCGGTACAGCCATACATCGGACGAAATATGAAGACCTACGATTGCCTTTCCCATGACCCGGTGGTGACTTATTATACAATGATCATCCGGGATCCGGATATGGGCAATGAGATCAAGGTTTTATTTGAGCCAGGGCAGGATCTGCTTGAAGCAATGCAGCGGATCTCACCGGACAAGGTACATATATAAAGGCGAGTGAAATAAAAGCAAATGGAAGGAGAAAAGGCATGGACGCAAAGGATTTGCGAGCAAAATTTGTAGAAATCTACGGAGACGGTGGAGATATCCGCGAGTATTTTGCACCGGGACGTGTAAATCTGATCGGAGAGCACACAGACTATAATGGGGGTCATGTTTTCCCATGTGCCCTTACCATCGGTACATATGGTGTAGCGAGAAAGAGAGAGGACGACAAGATTCATTTCTTCTCAGCAAATCTGGAGGATTGCGAGGTTGTAGAAGTATCTTTGTCAGACCTCAGTTACCAGAAAAGATACAGTTGGGCAAACTATCCGCTGGGCGTTGTCTGGGCATTTGACGGCAAGGGAAAGAAGATGACACAAGGCTTTGATATGGCGATCCGGGGCAATATCCCAAACGGATCCGGTCTTTCTTCATCCGCTTCCTTAGAGGTGTTGACCGGAACCATCCTGCGTGACCTTTATGGATTTGATGACCTTACCATGACGGATCTGGCTTTGATCGGTCAGTATTCTGAAAATAATTTCAATGGCTGTAACTGCGGTATTATGGATCAGTTTGCGGTTGCCATGGGCAAAAAGGATTGTGCGATTTTTCTTGATACCAGCAATCTTTCCTATGAGTACGCCAAGATCGCTTTGCCGGATGCCAAGATCGTCATTACAAACAGTAAGGTAAAGCACAGTCTGGTGGACGGACAGTACAACAAGCGTCGCGAGGAGTGTGCAGAAGCACTGGCACAGTTGCAGACTGTCGTTGATATTGAGAGTTTGGGCGAATTGGATAACGACGGCTTTGAAAAGTACAAGGATGTTATCACAGATGAGGAATGCAAGAAGCGTGCCCGTCATGCGGTTGCAGAGAATCAGCGTACCATAGAGGCTGTTGCTGCCTTAAAAGATAACGACGTAGAGAAGTTTGGCAGACTTATGAATGCTTCCCATGTATCCCTGCGTGATGATTACAAGGTATCCTGCGAGGAGATCGATATTTTAGTTGATCTGGCATGGTCTATTGATGGCGTGGTTGGCTCCCGTATCACTGGAGGCGGCTTCGGAGGCTGTACCGTCAGCATCGTCAAGAATGAGGCGGTGGATGCCTTTATGGAAAAAGTCGGTGCCGGCTACAAGGAAAAGACCGGTATTGATGCAGAATTTTATGTGGTAGACATTGGCGACGGTGCCAGAAGAACTGTATAAAAAGAACTACATAGAAGATATAGAAATCCCGGACAGGTCATTTGCCTTGTCCGGGATTCTGTTTTATGGAAAGTCATGGAAAAATCTCTATGCAATTTCATCATTCTTGTGCATAAGGTAAGTCGAGATCATGAGCGCCATCTTACAGACTACGGCATCATCAAATTTGCGGATGTCTAAGCCTGTCAACTGCTCGATCTTGTCCAAGCGATAGATTAGGGTATTGCGGTGGAGATAGAGATTTCTGGCGCACTCAGCAATGCTAAGACCCGAGTCTAAAAAGGTATGGATGGTGTGCAGGGTCTCATCATCGATATCCGACAGGTGGAGTCCGTGGAAATGATCGTGCAGATATTCTTCACAGGTCTCAACCGGCAGTTGATAGACCAGTTTGCCAAGCCCCAGATCCTGCGCCCAGTGGATGTGTTCCGTGTCGGAGAAAATATTGCCGATCTCCATAGCGGAGGAGATGTTGAGAAAAATGCCCGGCAGTTGATCTAAGGATGTGGCGACACGGTCATAAGCAAAATGTAGGGAGATCATGGCTTCAGCCTCTAGAGTGCCCTGCATATCAAAGAGCATCTGGCGGAGTGTCTCTTGAGATGGCTCTTGTGGTAACTGGCGAATGAGCGCTACATGACATTCATCGGTCTGGATCAGAGTGTCCGCGCCGGAAGAGAAGAACTGGGCAAAGATGGACTGCTCCATGGATGAGATCGCCTGTCTGGTCTCCAGAAGAACCGGGAAAAAGTAGCCGTTCTTTTCCAGATGAAAGCGGTGGATCCCCTCAGCGATCTCCTGATCGGATAAGAGCCCCAGCAAAAGTCCACGCAGGAAACCTTCTTTGGAGGTACTGCTGTGCCCGGCACGGAGCATATTTTTTAGGGTGATGAGCAATTCTTCATCATCGATCTGGCTGTCCGTGATGGAAAAACGGATGCCCGTCTGATTTTGTATCTGGTCTAATAATTCTTCGATCTCTTCTGCGCTTGTCATGATCTCTCCTCAATAAAAATCCTCGGTATTTTTATAGATATTTTAACGTTTGTGCAAGCACTTCGTCAACCAAGTTAAAGTGACG
>CAVLBP010000132.1:0-5394 GCA_963661325.1 bacterium | reverse complement strand
ACTTTGAGATAAAAGCACATGCAATCTATTCATCTTTTGAAGAAACGGGTGAATTTGAAAGTTCAAATTCATTATTAAATGCGTTTGTACACGCAACCGTTTGGTCCACAAAAGGAAACAGCGCAGATATACCGACGGATTGCCCGACAAGAGAACGCCATGGATGGACTGGTGATGCGCAGATTTTCTTTGGTACGGCATCTTATCTGTTTGATTATGCATCTTTTGCAAGAAAATTTTTAAAAGATGTTTTTGACGGGCAAAGAAACGATGGAAGTATTCCACAGGTTGTTCCGTATGGTGGAGTTGATCTCGTTATGCGTGCCATGGACGGTTCTGTTGGATGGGCGGATATATGTGTTCTGATGCCATATCGTTTTTGTAAAAAATATCAGGATAAGAGAATTCTTGCATATTATTACGATAACATGAAAAAATATGTCCGATTTATGGAGAAACGATGCGGAAAATGGGGTGGTATTTATGCAAAACCAGTCCATATGAAGGGAGAGTATAGAAAGTATCTTGTGACAGGAGGAAAGTCTTATGGTGAATGGGCTGAGCCGCAGGAAATAAAAAAACCATCCTGGCGGGATTTTGTAGAACCACATCCTGAAGTGCAGACAGCATATACAGTTTATATCATGGAACATATGATAGAAATAGCCCATATTTTGCAGAAACAAGAAGATGTGAAAGAATATCAAATGTATGCAGAGAAGTGTCGCAAGGCATATCAGGAACTTGTGAGACAGGATAAGAATTATAGTCTGGATACAGATCGTCAGGCAATGTTGGTGCGCCCACTTGCGATGCATCTTTTAGATGACAAGCAGGAAGTGTATGCAAAAAAACGTCTGTTGCAGGCAATAGAGCATTATAGATATCGTCTCGGAACCGGTTTTTTGTCAACACCATTTATTTTGGAAGTGTTACAAAATATTGATCTGGATGCAACATATCGTCTGTTAGAAAATGAAAAAATTCCGGGATGGTTATCTATGCCGAAAGCGGGAGCAACGACAATATGGGAATCATGGGAAGGTGCGAAGGCAAAAGGAGATATTGCATCTTTAAATCATTATTCAAAAGGAGCATTATGTCAGTGGCTCTATGAAAATATGTGTGGTATCCATGTGGAATCGGACAACACCTTTGCGATAACTCCAATCATAGGTGGACATTTTACATATGCAAAATGCAGTTATCAAAGTGTCTACGGAAAAGTGAGGTGTGGGTGGGAAAAAATAGAAGAGAAAACATATCTGATAAACATTTTGATTCCCACCAATACAACTGCACATATAAGTCTTCCTGATGGAAATGCATATGATGTGGAAGCAGGGAAATACGAATATAGGGTAACAATGCCATAAAATAGAAAATAAGGAAAGGACGCAGTTTTATGTTCACAGAAGATATTAATATAAGAGATCCATTTGTACTGCCGTATGATGGAAAGTTTTATCTGTATGGAACACGTGGAAAACATGCTTTTGTAGGCTGGGAAAATGGATTTGATGTATATGTAAGTGAAGATCTGATCCATTGGTCAGAAGCAGTAGAAGTGTTTCATAAGCCAAAAGGGTTTTGGAGTCGAAAAAGTTATTGGGCGCCAGAGGTGCATAGGTATGGTGATGCATTTTATATGTTTGCAACGTTTGCCAATAAGAAAGGCGGACTTGGAACAGCAATACTTAGAGCAGAACATCCTTTAGGACCATTTACGCTGTGGTCGGATGGCTATGTAACACCAAAAGAATGGCGTTGTCTGGATGGAACGCTATATGTATCAAAAAGTGGAAAACCGTATATGATTTTTTGCCATGAATGGCGACAAATTCATGATGGTACCATGTGTATGATTGCCTTGCGGGAAGATTTGAAAGAGAGTATAGGAGAACCGGAAATACTATTTTCTGCATCTCAGGCAAAGCCATTTGTAAAAGAATATTTTAAAAAGAATTATGTGACAGATGGACCGTTTTTACTTCGTACGGAAGATGATAGGCTTCACATGCTTTGGTCTACCAATGGACAGAATGGATATGTGGAAGCGATGGCTCATGTAGATGGCGATGAGATCCATGGAAGATGGACTATTGATGAACAGCTGCTATATGATCATGATGGTGGACATGGTATGATATTTCAGGATTTTCAAGGGCAATACTATCTGGTTTTGCATTATCCAAATACGTTTTGTAAGGAGCATCCCGTGTTTATTCCACTACAATATAAAGATGGAGCATGGTGTTCGAAAGAATCATAAAAAGGAGAGACCACTATGGCAAAAAACAAGCAACAGATTTACAACCCATATTTACCACTGGATACCTATATCCCGGATGGAGAGCCACATGTTTTTGGCGACAGACTCTATGTTTATGGATCCCATGATGCGGAAAATGGTACAGAATTCTGCGTACTAGATTATGAGTGCTTTTCTGCTCCTATGGATGATCTTTCCGATTGGAGAAGTGAGGGCATCATATATCGTGCGGCGCAGGATCCGGGGAGAAATGATAAAGATAAGTATATGTATGCGCCGGATGTCGTACAGGGAAAGGATGGCAGATATTATCTTTATTATGCCATGAGTGGCGGACATTTTACAGGAGCAATTCATGTAGCAGTTTGCGATGAACCGGCCGGAAAATATGAATATTACGGTGAGGTAAGAAATGCAGATGGCTCGACTTATGACAGGTGTATTACCTTTGATCCGGGGCTTTTAAATGATGATGGAAAGATCTATCTCTATTATGGCTGGGCAATCGGAACAGGCGGAAGAAGAATACCGGGAATGCTTGCAAAGATGGCATCGGTTATATGTAAGCATTTTGTTTCACCCAAATTGTTTGAAAAGACAAAGGAGCAGATGGCACGTGAAGCACAAGGTATTGAAGGTGGAAATGTCGTTCAGCTGGCAGATGATATGCTTACAGTGATAGGAGATCCAAAGCGTTTAGCACCAGGGCAGTTTGATGCCATAGGAAGTCAGTGGGAAGATCATGCCTTTTTTGAAGCAAGTTCCATGCGAAAAATAGGGGATACCTATTATTACATTTTTTCATCACAGGTGAACCACGAACTTTGTTATGCAACCAGTAAGTATCCGGACAGGGATTTTACATATCGCGGTGTTATCATATCAAATGGTGATATTGGCTATGGTGGGCGAAAGACAAAAGAACGTCTGGCTATGTCAGGCAACAATCATGGAAGTCTTGTCTGCGTCAAGGGGCAATGGTATATCTTTTATCACAGACATACCAACAAAACGTGCTATAGCCGTCAAGGCTGTGCAGAAAAAATAACCATTTTGCCGGATGGCAGTATTCCACAGGTTGAGATGACATCGCAGGGACTAAGTGATGGACCCTTAAAGGCATGCGGCAGTTATCCGGCAGCAATCTGTTGTAATTTATACAATCCGAAGCTTCAAAAAATCGGACATACACCTGTGATTGGAAATAGTGACCGCATCCCTTATGTGACTTGTCGGAATGAGGAAAGATTTGTGGCAGATTTTTGTGATGATGCTGTGGCTGGTTATAAATATTTCGATTTTACAGGACAGACGCAGCTTACAGTTACCTATCGCGGCAGCGGAAAACTGCGTGTTTTTACCGAAGATAAGACCTTGGGCGAGATGACGCTGACACCGACAGAGACATGGAAAACAGCAACGATATCTTTTTCAGAAGAAGGAAAACATGCCCTGTATTTACAGACAGTAGGAGATACCATGTGCGACTTGCTGGAGATTGGTTTTTGCTGAAAAAATATTTGACGTGCGTAAAATAAAAACGTATAATACGATGTATAAAAATATTTGACGTGCGTAAAATAATATGAGGTGGTTTCATGAAAACAAGAGTAATCAGAGAAAAGCAGGATTTGACCTATTTGAATTGGTCCCATATTCGAAGTTCCAGTGGAACAGCAGGCACTTTTTTAAAATCAGAGTCTTCTTTATATGATAAAAAAATATATTACAAATTATCTAATTTCGATCCTGTAAATGGTATTGTAGGACACGAGTGTGTCAATGAAATAATCGTCGATCGTTTACTCACGATACTTGGAGTGGAGCATCTTCACTATGAACTCATCTATGCAGATATTGAAATTGAGGGAAGAATATATACGACATATGTGTGTGCGTCCGAGGACTTTAAGAAACGTGGTGAGAGTAAGGTTGCCCTCGATGATTATTATCGAACCAATGCCATAAAGGGAGAGTCGCATTATGATTTTTGTGTGAGGCAAGGCTGGAAAGATTATATAGAGCAGATGATTGCTATTGATTATCTCATATTAAATAGGGATCGGCATGGTGCAAATATTGAAGTGCTTCGAAATGCAAGAGCAAAAACACTTCGGATTGCCCCTTTGTTTGATCATGGTTTGTCTTTGTTATACTCATGTACATCAGATGATATGGTAAAAAAATTTGACGTGTCAGAGGACAAACGATGTCAGAACTTTATAGGTTCTTATTCCTGTTACGAAAATTCAAATCTGATTGAGAACAAAAAGAAAATATTTGCAGGAAAACTAAAAGAGAGTGACAAAGAGATTCTTTTTGAAGATTTGCATGGGATATTATCGGAGACGCACTTAGATGCTATTTGGAATATGATTTATAAGAGGTATCAGGTCTATGAAAGCTTATGAAATATGGGATGATGAAAATCAGTTATCCATAGGAGTCTTACAATATTTTGATAAAGAGCAGAGATATATTATTGAACTTCAGGAGAATTTGGATGAGTGGACTGCCCCTCTTTTGTTTACCAATTATGTTAAGCGTGGAATCTATACCATACCAAGGCAGGAAAGCTATCTATGGGTAAAAGAAAGAGTGATTCCGAGTGGAAGACAAAATATAGATGATATCCTGCGCAATCATAAAATGGCAGCATATGATGAGATGAGGATGCTTGAACTGGCAAGGGGAAAATGTTCGCAGGATAGTATGTCAATAAAAAAGATAGATACATTGCCATCCTTTGTGGTAGAAAGGCAAAAAAAGAATCTTGTGGACTGCTGTATGTGCGATCATCATGTGGTTCTATGCTTTTTTGCAGATCATATGGTAAAGAAGCTCGCGTTAGAACAATTGAAAGACGTAAGCGGTATCGATAAGGTTATGCAAAATCAACTTCTTTTTGAATCCGGGATGGTGGGGACAGGCGGATATTGTCTGACATTTAATGATTCCATAGATATTCCTGCAAAATTCTTATATGATGTAAAAAACGAAATGCCTATAGAAAGTAAGGATTTTGAAATTTATGTGCAAAAGAATATCTGGGATACGACGCAGGTGTGTGATGCACTTTCCTGCACACGCCAAAATCTTTCTTATATGCTTAGGAAAGAGAG
>CAVLBP010000131.1:0-5463 GCA_963661325.1 bacterium | reverse complement strand
ATAAGAGTCTCTAATGCGCTCTGCATTCATATCTGTCATCAGGCGAACATCATCCAAGCCGGTTGTCTAACTTTGCAAAGACAGTTTTAATAAAACTAAGCAAATGCTCCTTGGCTAGAGACTCTCTGTTCTGCGACAGTTTAGTGTTAGAAAGGGTGTCCAGCCCTCATGCCCAGCCCCTGCTTCTTTTTTCGTAACGCAATGCTATTACTTATATTATATAAGCACAAATAATAGCAGTCAAGGATATAAATAAGATTTACTAATATATCTGATTAGGGATAATAATTATGTGCAGGCTTTCGCGATGTGCTATACTATGGGTAAATGTGATAGGGCATATCTTATGTCCAAGTGAGTGAAAGATGGAGGTATAGCATGGGAAACGTAAGAAGAGTTTATGCAGAGAAGAAACCCCAGTATGCAGTGGCAGCAAAGTCACTTTACAGTGAGATCAAGAGTTATCTTGGCATTACTACGGTAACAGGCGTCCGCGTCCTGATCCGTTACGATATTGAAAATATTTCGGAGGAAACTTACAAGAAGGCATTAAAAACCGTCTTTTGTGAACTTCCGGTCGATGATTATTACGAAGAAGAATTTGCTTATGAAGGCAGAGTTTTCAGCGTGGAATTTTTGCCGGGACAGTTTGACCAGAGAGCAGATTCCGCAGAGCAGTGCGTCAAGTTATTAAAGGAGGATGAAGATGTCATCATCCGTTCTGCAACTACCTATGTGATCGAGGGAGAGTTGACAGACCAGCAGTTTGAAGCCATCAAAAAGCACTGCATCAATCCGGTAGATTCCAGAGAGACCGGCATGGATAAGCCAAAGACTTTGACCGATCATTTTGAAGAACCGGCAGATGTTACCATCTTTGACGGCTTTAGCAGCATGCCGGAAAAGGAATTAAAAGATCTTTACGATTCCCTTGGACTTGCTATGACCTTCAAGGATTTCTTACATATCCAGAAGTATTTTGCCCAGGATGAAAAGCGTGATCCGTCCATGACAGAGATCCGTGTATTGGATACTTACTGGTCAGACCACTGCCGTCATACGACTTTCTCCACCGAGTTAAAGAACGTTACCTTTGAGGACGGTTATTATCGTGCTCCGATCGAAGATACCTACAATGATTATTTAGATAATTTCAAGATCCTTTACAAGGACCGTGATGACAAGTTTGTCTGCCTCATGGATCTGGCTCTGCTTGCCATGAAAAAGTTAAAAAAGGATGGCAAGTTAGACGATCAGGAAGAATCTGACGAGATCAATGCATGCTCTATCGTTGTGCCGGTAGAGGTTGACGGCAAGACAGAAGAATGGCTTGTCAATTTCAAAAATGAGACCCACAACCATCCGACCGAGATCGAGCCATTTGGTGGTGCGGCTACCTGTCTGGGTGGTGCGATCCGTGATCCGCTTTCCGGACGTACTTATGTATATCAGGCTATGCGCGTGACCGGTGCTGCGGATCCGACCGTATCCGTCAAGGACACCATGGAAGGCAAACTTCCACAGAAGAAACTGGTGCGTGAGGCAGCCCATGGCTATTCTTCTTACGGTAACCAGATCGGTCTGGCAACCGGCTATGTCAAAGAAGTATATCATCCAAATTATGTGGCAAAACGTATGGAGATCGGTGCTGTTATGGGTGCTGCTCCAAGACGTGCCGTACAGAGATTAAATTCCGACCCGGGCGACCGTATCATCTTACTGGGTGGAAGAACCGGACGTGATGGTATCGGTGGTGCGACAGGATCTTCCAAGGCACACAACACCCAGTCTACCGCAGTCTGTGGTGCTGAGGTACAAAAGGGAAATCCGCCTACAGAGCGTAAGATCCAGAGACTTTTCCGTCGTGAGGAAGTAAGTTATATCATCAAAAAATGTAATGACTTTGGTGCAGGCGGTGTGTCCGTTGCTATCGGTGAGTTGGCAGACGGACTGCGCGTACAGTTAGACAAGGTGCCAAAGAAATACGCAGGTCTGGACGGAACAGAACTTGCCATTTCTGAATCCCAGGAGCGTATGGCTGTTGTCGTTGCACCGGAAAATGTAGATCAGTTCTTAGCTTATGCCAAGGAAGAAAACTTAGAGGCAGTCGAAGTTGCCATCGTTACCGAAGAACCACGTCTTGTCCTGGAGTGGAGAGGCAAGGAGATTGTCAACTTAAAGAGAAACTTTTTGGATACCAACGGCGCACATCAGGAGACCGATGTTGCAGTGGAAATGCCGGTAAAAGAGGACAATTACTTCCATACCTATGCCGTAAAGGGTGTATCGGATGCTTTGGCTGAAGATGATGTAAAGAAGGCATGGGAGACCACTTTATCCGACCTGAATGTATGCTCACAAAAGGGATTGGTGGAAATGTTCGACGGTTCCATCGGGGCAGGCAGTGTCTATATGCCATACGGCGGACGTTACCAGTTGACTGAGACCCAGTCTATGGTTGCCAAACTTCCGGTAGCCGAGGGCAAGTGCGATACCGTTACCATGATGGCATATGGCTTTGATCCATATCTGTCTTCCTGGAGCCCATATCATGGATCTTCCTTTGCAGTAGTCGAATCTGTTGCCCGTATCGTAGCAGCAGGTGGTGATTACAGCAAGATCCGCTTTACTTTCCAGGAATATTTCCGCAGAATGTCTGAGGATCCAAAGCGATGGAGCCAGCCATTTGCAGCCCTGCTTGGTGCTTATCAGGCACAGATGAAATTCGGACTGCCGTCCATCGGTGGAAAGGATTCCATGTCAGGATCCTTCAATGAGATCGATGTACCGCCGACACTGGTTTCCTTTGCGGTTGACATTGCAAAAGAGGGAGACATCATCACACCGGAATTAAAGAAGTCTGGTCATGCACTGGTATTCTTCCGTGCGCAGCGTGATGCTTACGATCTGCCGGATTATGAGCAGGTCATGAAGTTATATGATGTCATCCACAGCCTGAGCCAGAAGGGAGCCATCGTATCTGCTTATGCACCGGATGCAAGTGGTCTGGCAGCAGCGCTTTCTAAGATGGCATTTGGTAATAAGTTGGGCGTAACGATCGCAGATAGTGTAGCGGCAGAAGAACTTTTTGCAAACTGCATGGGATCTATCGTAGCCGAAGTAAACGGTGCGGATACCAAGGTCATTCTTGAGGCTATGGAAGCGGCAGGACTTGGTCAGGACGTAAGCGTGGTCGGATCTGTAAATGACAGTCAGAACTTTATCTATAAAGACATGAGTCTTTCTATGGAAGAGGCTTTGAAAGACTGGGTAAGTCCACTGGAAAAGGTATTCCCTACCAGAGCCACAGAGGACAAAGACCTCGTTGATACCGGACTGTATCAGGCAAAAGAGATTTATGTATGCAAGAATAAAGTGGCAAAGCCTAAGGTATTTATTCCGGTATTCCCGGGTACCAACTGTGAATATGACAGCGCCAAGGCATTTGAGCGTGCCGGCGCAGAACCGATCGTCAAAGTCTTTAAAAACCAGTCAGCCGAGGATATCCGTGATTCGGTCGAGGTATTTACAAAGGCGATCGATCAGGCACAGATGATCATGTTCCCGGGTGGATTTTCCGCAGGTGATGAGCCGGAGGGAAGTGCCAAGTTCTTTGCGACTGCTTTCCGTAACGAAAAGATGAAAGAAGCCGTTATGGATCTTTTGAACAACCGTGACGGACTTGCCCTTGGTATCTGCAATGGTTTCCAGGCACTCATCAAGTTGGGACTGGTGCCATATGGCGAAATCCATACCCAGCAGGCAGATGCACCGACTTTGACCTACAATACGATCGGACGTCACATCTCCAAGATGGTCTACACTAAGGTGGTATCTGACAAGTCACCATGGCTGGCACAGGCTACGCTGGGACAGACCTATTGCAATCCGGCTTCCCACGGCGAGGGACGTTTCGTTGCAAGCAAGGAATGGTTAGACAAATTGTTTGCAAATGGTCAGGTCGCAACCCAGTATGTCGACGAGGCAGGCAATCCGACTATGGATGAAGAATGGAATGTCAACGGTTCTTATATGGCGATCGAGGGTATCACCAGCCCGGACGGACGTGTGCTTGGTAAGATGGCACATTCCGAAAGACGCGGAGAATCCGTTGCCATCAATATCTATGGCGAACAGGATATGAAGATCTTTGAATCCGGTGTTGCATATTTTAAATAATAGAAAAATGAGAGAGCCTTTTATCTTTTTGATAGGAGGCTCTTGCAATATAGAAAATCATGTGATAACATACTATAAGTTTAGGCATTTTTAAAATTTAACATGTAGAATTTCGAAAGGACAGGGCAAAAGATGAGAGCATTTCTTATTCTGGAAGATGGCACTGTGTTCGCCGGTGAGAGCATCGGATCGACACGCGAAGTCATCAGTGAAATCGTATTTAATACATCCATGACAGGATATCTGGAAGTTTTGACAGATCCTTCCTATGCCGGACAGGCGGTCGTTATGACATATCCTTTGATCGGCAATTACGGTATTACACCGGACATGGAGTCAGAAAGACCATGGGTGGACGGTTATATCGTTCGTGAACTCAGCCGTATCCCGAGCAACTTCCGCTGCCAGGGAACCATTCAGGATTTTCTGAAAGAGCATGACATCCCGGGTATCTGTGGTATTGATACGAGAGCACTTACCAAGATCTTACGTGACAAGGGAACCATGAATGGTATGATCACGACCAACGAGGATTATGATCTGGACGAGATCTTGCCAAGACTTGCGGCATATACCACAGGTGATGTGGTATCAAAAGTTACATGTGCGACACCAAAGGTATTGCCGGGAGACGGCAAGCGGGTTGCACTTTTAGATCTGGGAGCCAAGAGAAATATTGCCAAGTCCTTAAATGATAGAGGATGTGAGGTGACCATCTATCCGGCAGACACACCGGCAGAGACCATTCTTGCAGGCAATCCGGACGGCATCATGCTCAGCAACGGACCTGGGGATCCAAAAGAATGCACAGAGGTCATCAAAGAGATCAAGAAATTATATGATTCGGATGTACCGATCTTTGCCATCTGTCTGGGACATCAGCTTATGGCACTTGCGACCGGCGCAGATACCCACAAGATGAAATACGGACACCGTGGTGGCAACCATCCGGTCAAGGATCTTTCTACCGGACGTGTCTATATCTCCTCACAGAACCATGGTTACGTGGTAGATGTCGACAAACTGGATCCGTCCATTGCGACACCGGCATTTGTCAATGTCAATGATGGCACAAATGAAGGATTAAAATATACAGGAAAGAATATCTTTACGGTACAGTTCCATCCTGAAGCTTGCCCTGGCCCACAGGATAGTGGATATTTGTTTGACCGTTTTATTGAAATGATGGGAGGTGACCAGTAATGCCAAAGAATAAAGACATCAAAAAGGTACTTGTGATCGGTTCCGGTCCGATCGTCATCGGACAGGCAGCAGAGTTTGACT
>CAVLBP010000130.1:0-5660 GCA_963661325.1 bacterium | reverse complement strand
ATATGACTGGAGAAGTAACCTATAAATACTACAATGATATGATGTGGCCAGATAGGTTTGCTACATGTGTATCTGTTGATGAAGCAATTAAATTGATGGAAAGTTAAATCGGAATTTGACAGATGTGGAAAAATTATGGAAAAAAAGAAAATCAGGTGTATATGTTTTTTACTTGCTTCAATATGTTTCTTTATAGTGTCAATAGTGAATTTTATGGATAAAAACACTACACCAGCAATACCGTATTTGTTATTAGGTATTTCATTTTTGGTTTTATCTATTACGAATTTGAGAAAAAATAAATAAACACAAATTCAAGTTTATCGAAAGGATGACCAATAGAAAATATCATATTTTAGCCATGTAAAAAGAGATTTTGAGAGAATTGTATCAATGTCTCTTTTTACATGGAAAAAACAGGATTCCCACGAAACATCGCGGCACAACTCATGCACTTTACGTTACATAGAGAGCATGCTATGGTAAAATGTAAAATATTGCATTGATACATATGAAAAAATGTAATATAATACACTAAACCATATCAAATGTATTAAGGCAAAAGGGAGAGGCACGCAAATGAAACGTAAAATAACATCTAAGTTATATGAGTGGAAAAATATGTTAAAGGGAAGAATGCCCCTACTTATTTATGGTGCCCGCCAAGTTGGGAAAACATTTGAGATGCGTGAGTTTGGGGAATCGAATTACAAGAATACAATCTATGTAAACTTTGAAACGGATGAAAAAATCGGAAAATATTTTGAGACAGATATTCATGCAGATTATATTGTAAGTATTTTAGAGAGGTACTATCAAGAAAAAATCATACCTGAAAATACACTTATTATTTTTGATGAGATTCAGATGTGTGAAAGAGCGCTGACTTCATTAAAATATTTTGCGGAGGAGGCTCCGGAATATCATGTGATGGCAGCAGGAAGTTTGCTTGGCGTGGCGGTTAACCGCGAAAAATATTCATTTCCGGTGGGAAAAGTGCAGATGCTGACCATGTATCCAATGGATCTGGAAGAGGTTTTGTGGGCAAAGGGAAAGCAGATGCTTGCAGATACGATCCGGGAGCATTATGAGTGCAATCAGCCTTTGGTTGAGGTGCTTCATGAGGAGGCTATGCAGGAATTTTACCACTATTGTATCGTGGGTGGGATGCCGGCAGCAGTAAGGGCTGATCTTGCAAAGGATAGTCCGATAGGACAGACAGAGATCAGGCAGATGTTATTAAATTCGTATATTGCGGACATGACAAAATATGCGAATCAGGCAGATACGGTACGTATTTTTGAAGCATATGATTCTCTGCCGGCACAACTGGCAAAAGATACTAAAAAATTCCGATATAAACTGATAAAATCGGGTGCTCGTGCATCCCAATATGGAGACGCAATCGACTGGCTCATCCGGGCTGGAGTTGTCAATAAGTGTATGAAATGTAGGCAGGGATTTTATCCAGTCGCAGCATATCAGGATGTGAGTGCTTTTAAATTATACTATAGTGATATGGGGATTATGTCTGCCAGAATGGGGATGACGCTGGAAGCATTGCATGGAAAAGAAACAGAGCATTTTCGCGGAATATTAACAGAGAACTATGTCGCAGTAGCACTGAAAACAAATGGCTATGATCTTCATTATTGGGAGTCAGATAATACGGCTGAAGTAGATTTCTTGATCCAAAAGGATAGTCATGTCATTCCGGTTGAGTGCAAGGCGGGAAATCATGTGAAAGCAAAAAGCATGGTGGTTTACATGAAAAAATATGAACCAGATTATGCTATCAGGATTTCAGCAAGAAATTTTGGAATGGTAAATGGAATAAAGTCAGTGCCGTTATATAGTGTATTTTGTATTTAAATAATAAAAGAAACCCAATGACCTCAGTTGTGCTATACTTAAGTAAGTTAAAACTAACCATATAGCAGATAGAAACGTGAGGTGGAATGATGGAATTTCAAACAGTAGGTGACAGATCAAATCCGGCAATCCTCTTTTTTCACGCAATGGGCGTGACCGGGGAAAGTAGTATGCCGGTTGCAGAGCAAATGGCGGATAAGTTTTATTGCATAATGCCGACATCAAGCGTGTATTGCTCCGGGCAGGAATATCGCAGTAAAAGAGATGAGATAGAGCAGATCGTAGGATTTCTGGAAAAGCATGAAATCAAAGAGATAGAACTTGTAGTTGCATCCTCCATTGGCGCGGATCTTGCAATGGCATTCCTGACGAATGCAAAAATACCGGTAAAACATGTCTTTTTTGACGGCGGGCAGTTTGCCCAGATCGGTAAAGCGACTCGCAGGATCATGGTTCCCTTCTTATATTTGGCGATCAAGAGTTTGTGCTGGTCAAAAGGGAAAACCTTGAAGTATATCATGTGGTGCGACGATGAAAATATCAAGCCATTTTTTATAGAAGCGGGAAAGCACCTGACCTACGGAAATTTGAGAAAGCAACTGTCAGATAGTTTGGAAGATAAAGCATTCCCGGATCTGCCGGAAGAATTGCAGAAGCAGGCATTCTGGGAATTTGGAAGTATAGAAGATCATCTAAAATACAGAAATGCAGTTATGCAGACCTACAGATACGGTAACTTCCCGATATTTGAGGGATGCAACCATATGCAGTATCAGATTCGAGAGCCGGAAGGATTTGCAAGAATGTTGGAAACGATCATTGAGACTGACCGCTTACCGGAATTGCCATTTGTAAGTTGGTAGGGTGATAGCATAGCAAAGTCTGGCGGAGGATTTTGTAAGGTATAGATAAGGGAGAAGTAGGATATGCAAAGTGTGCAGATTGCAGCAAGCGAGATATGGGTAACTCTGATATTTTGTGTCATAATGTATCTATTTAAGAGTGAACTCAAACAGAAAAAAGTTACAAAAATCCTTATGATCATATGTATCACCAGACTTGTCAGTGATGCTGTATCATGGGCATTTGATGGATTGCCGGGGCTTTTCTGGGGCATTATCACAAGATGCAGTAACTATATAACATTTGGAAGCAATGGGAATCTGCGTAGACTGCGCGGAGGATGGCATTGAGGCAGTCAATATTATAAATGAAGCACCGGAAGATAAATATGATCTGCTGTTGATGGATATTCAGATGCCACGAATGGACGGATATACAGCAACAAGTGAGATACGCACATTGCCAAATAACCGAAAAGCGAATATTCCTATTGTTGCGATGACAGCGAACGCTTTTGAAGAAGACAGAAGAAGGGCTTTTGCATGTGGTATGAATGGGCATATCGTAAAGCCTGTTGACATGAAAACGATAGAAAAGGAACTCCGAGAGATCTTTAAGGGAGCGTGAAAATAAGAGTTTGGAGATGATGTGAAAGATGTATTTTACATATGGAGAAGAGGAAATTTCATATCTCAAAAATAAGGACGAAAAACTTGCGGAAGTGATAGAAAAGATTGGTATGATCGAAAGAGAAACGGATCCGGATCTCTTTTCTTCGGTCGTTCATCATATTATCGGGCAGCAGATATCCACAAAAGCACAGGCAACCATCTGGCAGCGGATGCAGGAAGATTTGGGGGGAGTAAACGCCCAAACGATTTTGGCGACGGATATTTCCAAGTTACAGTCTTATGGCATGACCTTCCGAAAAGCGGAGTATATCACTGATTTTGCCGAAAAAGTACATGATGGTACTTGCGATCTGGATGCAGTCTGGCAAATGTCGGATGAGGAGGCAATCCGGGAGTTGAGCAGTCTAAAAGGCATTGGCGTTTGGACCGCGGAGATGATCTTGCTCTTTTGTATGCAGCGCCCCAATATTTTTAGTTATGATGATCTTGCCATCCAGCGCGGATTGCGGATGGTCTACCATCATCGTAAGATTGATCGCAAATTATTTGAGAAATATCGTCGGCGTTTTAGTCCCTATTGCAGCATCGCAAGCCTGTATTTGTGGGCGGTGTCAGGTGGAGCAATCCCTGAGATGAAAGATTATAAGCCGAAAACAAGCAAAAAGGATAAAAAGTGAAAGAATACTTGTTTCAAATGACGAGATCAGATTTGCAGAAAACGGCAGTCTGATAAACAAAATACGCTGCAATGGATTCGGGAGCAAAGTCTGAGTCCTGACTGCATAGAATCACTGGCAAATCATGATCTGGATGTCCAACCACACTTGATCACATTATAAGGAGAGCGATCATGGGGCAAACAGAGTAACTTACAAATCGGAATTTGCGAGGATAGAGAAATGGATTTTAAGAATTTATTACCAGCAAAAAATCGTGATGAGTTACGTCAATGGTTACAGGAAAATCACAATAAAGAAAGTGAATGCTGGGTAGTAGTAAAACGTGGACGTCCAGTGGACAATGGAACTTTTTGGTATATAGATGCCGTTGAAGAAGCAATGTGCTTTGGCTGGATTGACAGTACAACAAAGAAAATGGACAATGGTATTACGGTACAAAGATTAGCACCTCGGAGAAAAGGTAGTTTATGGTCTGAGTTGAATAAGGAACGTTGTCGCAGAATGGAACGATTGGGGAGAATGACAGATGCAGGACGTGCAGTATTGCCGGATATGTCCGAAAGAGGATTTGTAATAGATAGCGCAATTTTGGAAGCATTGCAATCGGATATGGAAATTTGGAATAATTTTCAAAAGTTTCCTTCTTTGTATCAGCGAGTAAGAATTGACACTATACAGATAAAGAAAAAACAGCCAGAATTATTCCAGAGCCGTTTACAGAAACTTTTAGATAATACGAAAGTTGGAATTATGTATGGTGAATGGAATGACAATGGTAGATTACTCACAGACTGACAATTTCTAGTTTGTTGCACAGTTGAACAGTAAGAAAAAATGATGTTTGGCGAGATATATAGTGAATGCATGTATTAGAAGAAAAGAGGTACAAAAATGACTATTGGAATGCTGAGGGATTATCCTGAATACATAGATACAGTAATTCAATGGCTAAACTACGAGTTTGGCAATGAGAATAGCAGAAATTTTTATAAGGGAATCATTGAGCACAGCCTGACGGAAGAACAAATACCGATTACTTTTGTTGCGGTAGAAAATGAGGAACTGCTCGGAACAGTTGGTCTTTGGCGAGGGGATTTGCTTTCTAGACAGGATTTGTTTCCGTGGTTATCTGCCTTGGTAGTAAATCCAGAATATCGAAACAAGGGAATTGGACAAGAATTGCAAAAATATGTTTTGAACTATTGCCAATCAAAAGAAATAAGAGAAATCTATCTATATACAGATTTAATCGGTTATTATGAAAAAAGCGGATGGAATTTATATGATACAGGATACGAGTATTCAGGAAACAAAATTAGCATTTATCAGTATCATATATAAAATGTATCACGGTACTTGAAAATTCCAGTTTATAGGGATGATTCAATAATTATTTTTGCATGAAAAAAGGTGCGAAGCACCCTAGTCCGTCCAGGGCGACAGCCTTGGCCCATAGATGTGTTGTGACACATCGTATTGGGTTATTATCTGTCACGCTTCGCTCAGATATCGTAGCTTTGCTACGAAAAGAAAAATTGAATTTGTAAAGAAATCAGCAAGGGCTGAAAAAAGGAATCGAAAAATCGGTTCCTTTTTTGTTATGGTGACGAGGAAAATGCAACATGCTTGCATG
>CAVLBP010000129.1:0-5698 GCA_963661325.1 bacterium | reverse complement strand
AGATTAAGCAGCTTTATATCAATGGGCATTTTTGCTATGTCTTCAAGTTCGGCATTGTCACCAACGGCCTGGGCATCATCCGCCACGTATCTTTTTATAACAAAAACTTTATGGCTTCACATCCTGATATCGTTGTCGAAAAGAAATCCGATTCCCCTGACGAAGATAAATGTGTTCATGATTCGAAACTTTTAATCCCGACACTGAAGGACTTCTTTTCCAAGCATCCTTTGATTAATCCAAAAATCTTCCTAGGTGATGCTGCTTTCGATACCGCACAGCTCTATAAGGGCCTTCTTACCGGTGACACTTTTGGTAATGACAAACATTTCTCGAAAGCTTATATTCCGCTGAATGCAAGATCCGGACTTGAAAATCCGGATTATTCCATCAATGAAGCTGGCATTCCGTGTTGTCCCCATGATCCGTCTTTACCAATGAAGTACGAAGGCACTTCCAAACTTCGCAGCGGAGTAACAAGATATAAATTTGTCTGTCCAAAAATGAAATGGATTTATGATAAATCAACTCAAAAAGCCCATCGTTATTGTTTCTGCGACAACCCTTGTACCTCTTCTAAATGTGGGCGGATGGTCTACATCTACCCGGAAAAGGATCTTCGTGCTTATCCCGGAACGATTCGTGGCACCGAAGACTGGGATGATACCTATAAAATCAGGGCTGTTGTCGAAAGAGATATCAACCACATCAAAGACAGTCTCTGTCTTGCAGGACGCCGAACCCAAAATGAGAAGACTCTGCATGCTGATCTGATCCTTGCCGGGATCACACAACTTATTACTGTTGTTCTCGCAGATAAGATCAATCACCACGAATATATTCGAAGCATAAAACCACTCATAGCTTAGGACTTACCACTTTCATAAGGCCAATAGCTTATTAAAGTGCGCCTGAAATGTCCAGTTATCCATTTTTCATTCCTGAATTCGTGCTCTGCGCGAATTCTTCCTTGTTTTGTTTCAGGATTGCGAACGAGCACCGCAAGTTTCGCAATTACCTATTTATTCTTTTCCTATGATACCCCAGTTACTTCTGATAAACAATACGTCCGTCCAAAATCGTGCCAATCACACGACCGGTCACTTTTCTTCCCTCAAACGGCATATTCTTTCCCTTGCTGGCAAAGTCTGCTGCATGGATCTCGTAAGTGTCCTTTGGATCAAAGATCGTGATATCTGCAAGGTGTCCTACGCTGATATCGCCCTTGTCGATACCAAGGATACGCGCCGGGTTGGTGCTCATTTTCTCTGCCATGCCCATAGGGCTGAGATAACCGCCCTGCACCAGTTCTGTATAGGTCAGTGCCGCAGCCGTCTCCATACCCACGATACCAAACGGTGCACTCTTTAGATCTTTTGCTTTTTCCTCTGCCGTATGCGGTGCATGGTCGGTAGAAATGACTTCCATGATACCGTCACGAAGTCCTGCCTTTAAGGCATCTACATCCGCCTTGGTACGCAGTGGCGGGTTCATCTTATAATTGGCATCCCCCTCCACAATATCATCTTCTGTCAGGGTAAAATGATGCGGACATACTTCTCCACTGACCTTGATCCCCTTTTTCTTGGCATCACGCACCAGTTCTACTGATTCCTTGGTAGAACAATGGCAAAGATGCAGTCTTGCACCGGTCTCCTCAGCAAGCATGATGTCGCGTGCTACGATGACGTTTTCTACAGCATTGGAAATCCCGGATACGCCAAGTTCCTTTGACTTATTCCCCTGGTTGATGACACCGCCCTGCACCAGATTGATGTCCTCGCAATGTGCCAATACCGGGATATCTGCCTTTGCTAGGATCTTCATGGCTTCCCGGTAAAGCCCCGAATCCATAACGCTCTTGCCATCCTCGGAGATTGCCGGGATACCGGCTTGTATCATGCCGGATAGGTCTGATAATTCTTTGCCCTCCATGCCTTTTGTCACAGATCCCACCTGCAATACGTGGGTCAGACCGACTTCTGCCGCCTTCTCATGCACATAGTGGATGACCTCCGGGCAATCAGCAACCGGCTTGGTATTTGGCATAGCAACAATCGTGGTATATCCCCCATGTGCCGCTGCCCGCGATCCGGTCTCAATGTCTTCTTTTGCGGTAAGTCCCGGGTCGCGCAGATGCACATGCAGATCAATAAATCCCGGAAAAACATAGCAGCCGCTGGCATCGATCACCTGATCCTCCGCTCCTGCCGCCAGATCCTTTTGCATCTTTGTCACGCGGTCTCCTTCCACATAGAGATCCATGACCTCATCCGTTCCTGTCGGCGGATTTAAAATGTGTCCGTTTTTGATTAAAATTCCCATCTTTTACTCCTGTTCATAGGGACGTTCCTTTTGCCACAAGGATTGTCCCCTTTGGTCTGTTTCAAAAATAAGGGACGAAAGGATATGCCTTCGCCCCTCAAATGCTATTGTTGCACCAGTGTCTCATCCACAAACTTTTGAATGTTGGATGCATTCACATATTTCTTTGTATGTTCTCCGTCTACCACCACCAGTGTTGGTGCCTGCATAACACCATACTGCTGTGTCAGTTCCACATTTTCTTCTGCGTCGATCACAACATATTCCTGATCCTTTAAGATCTCCTTTGCCATGGCACAATTCGGGCAGGTCTTTGTGGTAAAGAGATATTTTACACTATGCAAAGGCTGGATCTTGACATCATCTTCCGTGATCGTCACCAGACTCTTTGCCGGCTTTTTCAAAACAGATTTCTTGATGTCATATAACTTTCTATTCTTGTATTCCTGGGTCTTACCCTCGTTCCAGTTCTGTACCGGACGATAGTAGCCTGTGATACGGGAATATACTTCTGCCTTTGCTCCACAATGCGGGCAGGTGAAATGCTCGCCTGCGATATAACCATGCTCCTTACATACAGAGTAGGTCGGAGACAGGGTGTAATACGGCAACTTGTAGTTTTCCGCAATGGTGCGGACCAGTTTTGCCGCCGACTCCCATGTGTCTAACTTTTCACCCAGGAATGCGTGGAATACGGTTCCTGAGGTATAAAGGGTCTGCAAGTCATCCTGGATATCCAATGCATCGAAAATGTCGGATGTGTATTCTACCGGCAAGTGTGAACTGTTGGTATAGAAAGGTGTATCTCCTTCCTTGCCTGCAGTCTTGATATCCGGGAACTGTGCTACATCATGCTTTGCCAGACGATAGGTCGTTGACTCTGCCGGTGTTGCCTCCAGATTGTAAAGATCACCGTATTCTTCCTGGTAATCAGACAGGCGCTTGCGCATATGATTGAGGACATCCTTGGTAAACTGCTGTGTCTCTTCATGTGTCAGATCCATGCCAAGCCACTTGGCATTGAGTCCCACTTCGTTCATACCGATCAGACCGATCGTTGAGAAATGGTTGTCAAAGGTTCCCAGATAACGCTTGGTATATGGGTAAAGACCTTCATTTAAAAGTTTGGTGATGACACCACGCTTGATCTTTAAGGATCTTGCGGCAACATCCATCATATGATCCAGTCTTGCGTAAAAGTCTGCCTCATCCTTTGCCAGATATGCGATACGCGGCATGTTGATCGTAACGACACCAACAGATCCGGTACTCTCACCTGATCCAAAGAAGCCACCGGACTTCTTGCGGAGTTCTCTCAGATCAAGACGCAGTCTACAGCACATAGAACGCACATCGCTCGGTTCCATGTCACTGTTGATATAATTTGAAAAATACGGTGTACCGTATTTTGCAGTCATTTCAAAGAGCAGTCTGTTGTTCTCGGTGTCGGACCAGTCAAAATCTCTGGTAATAGAATAAGTAGGGATCGGATACTGGAAACCGCGACCGTTGGCATCACCCTCGATCATGATCTCAAGGAATGCACGGTTGACCATATCCATTTCCTTCTTGCAGTCCTTATACTTAAAGTCCATTTCCTTGCCGCCGACGATAGCAGGTAATTCTGCAAGGTCTGCCGGAACCGTCCAGTCCAAAGTAATGTTGGAAAATGGTGCCTGTGTTCCCCAACGGCTCGGTGTATTTACTCCATAAATAAATGCTTCGATGCATTTTTTCACTTCACGGTAGGTCAGATTGTCTACCTTTACGAATGGTGCCAGATAGGTATCAAAAGAAGAAAATGCCTGTGCTCCTGCCCATTCGTTCTGCATGATACCGAGGAAGTTTACCATCTGATTGCAAAGCACGGATAAATGTGCTGCCGGAGCGGATGTGATCTTGCCGGAAATACCGCCCAGACCTTCCTGGATCAACTGCTTCAAAGACCAGCCTGCACAATAACCGGTCAGCATAGACAGATCGTGGATGTGGATATCTGCATTGCGGTGTGCCTCTGCAATCTCCTCATCATAGATCTCGGACAGCCAGTAGTTTGCCGTCACTGCGCCGGAGTTGCTTAAGATCAGACCTCCTACAGAATACGTAACGGTAGAATTTTCCTTTACACGCCAGTCTTCTACCTTTACATAACTATTGATGACATCCTTGTAGTCTAAGATCGTAGACTTCATATTACGCATCTTTTCACGCTGCTTACGATACAGGATATATGCCTTGGCAACATCGGTATAACCGGTCTGCTCCAAAACGGTCTCCACACTGTCCTGGATCGCCTCTACCGATACCTTTCCGTCCTTGATCTTATCCTGAAAATGAGCAGATACGCGCAAAGACAATAAACCAATGATATCATCATTATAAGACATCTGTGTCGCATCAAATGCCTTGGCGATCGCATCATTGATCTTCCCCAAGTTGAACTCTGTTACTTGTCCATCCCTTTTCACAACTTCAAACATTTCCTAATCCACCTTTCAAAATCCCTTGGTTCTCCAAACTCCATACATGTAAGCGACATGTTTCTCGTTCAAACGCCATTTATGTACAAATTCTATCAAAATATGGTGCATGGGTCAATATCATTTCACTATATATAGTATTTTCGTCATTTTGACGAATTTTATCTAGTTTGTAGAAAAGTCTGTTCTCTTAAGGCTGCCTGATCCGTCGGATATTTTGCCAGATATTCTGTCATTTTTTCCTTGGCACTGCTAAAATCGCCTGTGTATTCCAAGGCTACGATCTGCCCTTTTAGAAGATCCTGCATGGCGGTATCATCTTCTTTTTTGATGCCTTCCTGATAATACTCCAATGCCTTGTCATAATTGCCTGCCTTAACTTCCATATTACCCAGAAGTGCCAGTGCCTCTGCCGAAGGCTTTTCCTCCTTGACATACTCTGCTAAAAGTCTGGATGCGCTGTCGCTGTCCCCGGATGCCTCGTAAGTCTCTGCCAGATAGACCTTGGCGTCTGCCGCCTTCTTCTCTACTGCCGTCTGCAAATATTCGATTGCCTGCTTATAGTCCCCCTGTTCCAGGTAGATCCGCCCTTTTCCCAGATAGTCCTCACCGCTTGTCCCATCCAGAGCCAGTGCCTCATCTAAGAAATTATCGCCCTCTTCTTCCATCCCGGAGGCTTTCAGATTCTGGCAGATCAAAATATATAATTCGTAATTGTTGCCGGCGCGCTTGACCGCTTCTTCGTAATCTTTGATCGCTTTTTCCTTCTCGCCCTCGTTTAAATAAACGCTGCCCCGTAAAAAGCAGGGACGATAATCGGTCTCATCATAATCAACGATCGAGTCATAGACGGCTACGGCTTCTTTGAGATTGCCCTGCGCATACTCTGCCGC
>CAVLBP010000128.1:0-5743 GCA_963661325.1 bacterium | reverse complement strand
TCTTTTGAATGCCATGCAAAATGCGTATCTCTATCATGAGGATGGGCAGTTGTTGGAACTGATGAAGCAGTATCAGGGCTTGGATCAGGTGACCAAGGAACTATTTACGACAGTATAAGAGGCACTTATGGAACAGGAGAATGTGGGCTTGTATCTTGGTATGGATATCAGTGAAAAATATACCATGATCAGCATTTACCAACAGCATATGAAAGAGCCACAGACGATCAGTACGATCATGGGCAGCGAGTCCTATCAGATCCCGACCGCCCTTGCCAAGAAAAAGGGCGTGGGACAGTGGTTCTTCGGACGTGAGGCAAAAGTGCGCGTAAAATCCGGGGAAGCACTTGGTGTAGAAGACCTTCTCGGCAAGGCGAGAGCCGGGGAAGAAGTCTTTCTGGAACATGAAAAGTATGCGGCGAGTGATCTGCTTGCCATCTTTTTAAAGCGTGTTCTCTCCTTGGCAGGAAGCGCCCAGGCCATGATGCCTTTGGAAAAACTTGTTATATGTCTGGACAGAGTCAATGTGGAATACATGGAACTCTTTTCGGCTGTTATGGTAAAACTGGGGATCGAGACAGACAAATTGCTTTTGATCGACCGGCGGGAAAGTTTTTACTATTATGCCCTGAGTCAGGAGCCGGAGACCTTTTTACATGATGTTGTTATGTTTGACTATACAGAGTCGGATATGGTGTCCTGCCGTTTGCAGCGCAATATGCATACGACACCACAGGTCATCAACCTAGACCAGAAAAATCATGGCAAACTCTTAGACCAAAAGGATGGCGAGTTTCAAAAGATCGCCCAAGATGTGATAGACGGACAGGTTGTTTCAGCAGTCTATCTGATCGGAGACGGTTTTGACGGAGATTGGATGAAGGCTTCTTTGCAGTATCTTTGCCATGCCAGAAAGGTCTTTGTGGGAAAGAATCTTTACTCCAAGGGTGCCTGTTATGCGGGTTTTATCAAGGACGGAAAGCGGGACTGGCCTTTTGTCTATATGGGGGACAATGAACTCAAGTTAAATCTCTATCTCAAGGTGCTTGTGGGTAATGAAATGCAGTTTTTTACCCTGATCACAGCCGGACAGTCCTGGTTTGACGAGGTGGGCGAATGTGAGGTTATTTTGGATGGGACACCGGAGATCGAGGTTTGGATCCAGCGGCCGGAGAGCAGAGAGGCTCATGTGGAACTTTTGGAGTTGACGGACATGGTAGAAAGAGAACGCAGGACCAGCAGGCTCCGTATTACGGCAGAACCGATCTCAGACCGCAAGATCAAGATCACGATCCGTGATCTGGGCTTTGGTGAGATCGCACCGTCGTCTAACCGTACCTGGGAGCATACCGTCTGTCTGGAAGAATAAGGAGGCATCTGATGGGTGAATTGATTTTATGTAGACAATCCATAGCGGCAAATCCTTATTTTATTGAGGATGGTGCGCTGAATGTCTATTCTTTGGAAGAATTAAGTTATTATATTGCACACAATGTCTATCTTTTAAATGCGGAATTTGCATCCAAGGAACTCTGCCTTTGGATTGGCGGAGAACTGGGGGCGCGTGATCTGGAAAAGCAGCTCTTAGACACCTTATCCAATCAGGCGCCACTGCATATTTTCATCGGACAGATCCTAAGTTACAGCGGTTATCTGACCAGTATAGAGATCCGGGATGTCTTGCAGGCGATCGCGTCTTTTGAGAATAAGAGCCCGACGGAATGCCAGAAGATGCGGGCAGACCGCCTGATGGAAAAAGATAAGATCGTGGATGCTATTTTTGAATATGAAAAGATGCTGGATGACCCGGCGGTCACACATGGATCGACTGTTTTTGAAGGAGATATCTGGCACAATCTTGGTGTTGCCTACGGAAGGCTCTTTTTCTTTGGCGAGGCATCCCTTTGCTTTGAGGAAGCCTACAAGCGCAACCACAAAACGCAGTCGCTCCGATCCATGCTGGCAGCGCTGCGCTGCAACAAGGATCAGAAACATTTTGACGAACTGGTAGACAAATACTTTATCCCACAAGATATGGTAGATGAGATCTGTGAGGAAGTCACCATGCTCAGTACCCGTGAAGAAATACATGCTTTCGATGAAAAAATACAAAAAGCATTGGCGACGGAGTCTGGCAGATCACAGGTCATCGGACCGATCCTAAGCAGTTGGAAAGTCGATTATAATCACTTGTGCCGCATCTAAGGAAGCGGCATCTGGGAGAAAGACATGTTATTTTTTGGAAAGAAAAGGAAAAAAGAACAAGAGATCGATGAGGCATTTGCCAAGGTCTATCAGGAAATCGAGACCATCGACAACTGGAATGATCCCAAGAAGTTAGAACACTACATTTTGGATTCCTGCGAGCAGATCATTGCCCTGACCAAAGAGATCGAGGAAGAAAAGGCGGAATACCGCCTTGTTACTTCTTATCTGACCGATATCCAGACCATCGAGGGGCTGCCGGAGGAGACCAGACAGGCGATCCGGGAGGCGGCATCCAATATCGAACAGTTGAATGCTGCGCGTCAGGCTTATGAGAAAGCCTCTTACAACATTTCGGACAGCCAGTTCCTTTTGATGGAACAGAATGAAGATGACGTACCGCAGACCATCCACCGGATGTTGGAAAACGAGCGTTATCAGGACAAGGTGCGCCGGGATAAAAACATCTTAGAAGCGCAGAAGAACCAGTGGGAGATCGAGCGTGAGGATATTACAAAGGAGCGCAAGATCATCAAGCGGGCATCCCTTTTATTATTTTTGCTCTACGCAACGCTTTTGATCCTCTTATTTGTGATACAGTTTATGGCAAAGATGGATATGACGGTCGCATTTTTAGTGCTTTTTATCGTGGGCGCTCTGGGCGGTTTTATCATCTATTTCCGCAGCCTTTATCTGCAAAAGCAGATGCGGCAGGCGACCCGCAATGAAAATCAAGCGATCAACCTCTTAAATGTCGTATGCATGAAATATGCCAATGTGACCAAAGCGGTGGAATATACAAAAGATAAGTATGGTGTACACAATTCGACCGAACTCAATTACACTTGGGAACAGTATGTGACGGCTGTCAAAGAAAAGGAAAAATTCCTGCGCAACAATGATGATCTGGAATATTTCAACGGCCGCCTCATCCGACTTTTACAAAGGATCGATCTGTATGACCGTAAGATCTGGCTGGACCAGACCAAGGCACTGATAGATGAAGACGAGATGGTGGAGATCAAACACAATCTGGTAAAACGCAGACAAAAGATCAGGGGACACATCGAGGATAATCGGAAGATCGTGCAGAGTGAGAGAAATGAGATCGATCGTTTGATGACGGAACATGAACATTATGTACCGGAGATCATAGAGATCATTTCCTCCGTTGATAAATTGTGCGGTCTGAAGCAGGAGTAGTTTGTGGTTTGGACTGTGGAAAGGAGCGGAGGATGGAAGTCATTCATCTGAAAGCAGGGGAGAATGTAGCAAAGAGAAAAGATAAGGTAAGTGCCTGGTATATCGTACAGGAAGGAAACGTTACCCTACGGCATGAATTTGAGGAGACGACACTGGGGGCTAATTCTATCATAGGTATTTTGGAGCAGGACTGGTTTATCTGTGATTATTATGCCAGTACGGATGTCACGCTTTATGTCTTTCCTTGTGAGGGGGTAAACGATCTCAAGCAGTTTCTGGCGGCAGAGCCAAAGATGCGCAGGATCTTTTTACGCAGTGCCCTCTTGCAAAGACACCAGTTGTTTTGTGCCTATGCAGACATGTATCACAAGGTCCGCCGTTTTCAGAACCTGTCGGATACTTTGTATGAGGAATATATTTATTTGTGTGCCCGCAATAAGGTGGATGCAAAGCAGTCTTTGGATGTGGCGAATATTACCCCATTGGAGATGCAGCATAAGGCAGAAAACTGGGAGATCAACAATAGCAACAGCCTGATCCGGGGGGCACTGGATGCTTATCTGAATCTCATGGAGACGGATGAGGACCTATGTATCGGCTCGATCATGGAGGCATCCGCCCAGATGCATCGAATTGCCAGAGGTATCCGGGAGATGACCACTTATCTGCGCAACAACCGGGATGCTCTTTTTAGTCAGGTACGAAGCGACCTTTTTCATGCTTCTCTTTCTTTGCAGAGCAGTATAAAAGCAAGAGGCGGGGATGATGGCGAGATCAAAAAACTGATCGAAAAGCAGTTGGGTTACGCCAAGGAACTGGGCATTTTTCAAGAGGAATTGCTGGCTTCCTGCGAAAAAGAATATGCATCCAATACAGAAAAAGAGACGGCTGTGGATCAGGAGTGCAAGACTGATCTGGAGTATATTTTACAGTTTGCCGGATACGAGGGCGATCAGTATCAGGAAACGCAGGAACTTTTTGTAGCATACGAAAAAGTCAAAGATGCAGACAATAAGGATGAGACCGCCTATCGCCTGCGCAAACAGGTGGGGAAAGTCTTTTATGAACTGTACTGGGATTGTTTTTTACAGGCGGTGGAAGGCAAAAAAAAGATCACGCCGGTCATGGAAATGTTTTTCAATTTTGCCTATGTCGATCAGGGCTTTTTAGGTGAGGACAAGACCAGCGAACTCTACCAGTTGTCGGCGCATCTGGATATGTGTGCTTCCGACCATGTCTTTACCATTTTCCGTTGGCTGCAGGCAGTCTATCAGGGAGAAAAGGAACCGTCCAAGAACGAATTTGATATGGACTATACGGCTTATCTCAATGATGGGCTGCGCCGGGGCGAGTGGACAAAGGAAGAAGTGGCAAGGAGAAAACAGGATCAAAAGTCAAAGGCACGCTACGAACTGGACAATATGTTTGCATCCGTCAACCGCGTGACCTATGGCAATATCACCATGTTCTCCCCAGTCCTTTGTCAAAAAGATCTCTTTAACAGTTTGGATAAAATGGTCGTGACGGCAGACCGGATCGAAGATGCCTTTAATACGGTGCGAAAGATTGATTATTCTCTATTTTATCGTCCGATGCTGCCAAAGGCAGGGGGCAGTGATCTGATCAAAAATGAGATGGTCATGGAAGAGATCCTGCCGGATGTCATTCTCATGCCAAATGCTGGAACCAGAGCCATGATGTGGCAGGAAACGGCAAGTGTCCGAAACGATACGCCGGCACGCTTTATGATTCCGATTTTTACCGCAGTGGACTTACAGGAGGCAATCTTAGAGAATTGCGGCAGATACCGTTGGGAGATGTGCCGTAAGATCCAGGGCGTGCGTTGGAATGATATACGCGAGCGGTCGCTGACGAGTGATTACTATGATTATTTGCAGTTCTACCGTAAGAACCGGGAATTATCCGCAGAGACCAAAGACCAGATCAAGGGAGCCTTGACAAGGGCAAAGAACAATTTCCGTGAAGTCTTTGTCAAGGATTATCAGAACTGGATCAAATATGAGGCAAAGGGAGGCTTCCGCCTCAACCGCTATGTGCGCCAGATCATGTTTACTTATTGTCCGTTTTCCAAGGCATACCGTGCAGACTTAAAGACCAATCCTATGTTTGCAGATGCGATCAACAAATTAGAAGCAAACAATGCCAGAAATTATAAACGCCTGCAAGGTCTATATGAAAAGTATAAACGTGAAGGTGGCACCATGACACCGGAACTCCGTGAAAATCTAAACTTTTATCAGATGTAGATAGATTTAAGAAATATAAGAAGTCTTATGACAGCAGAAGATCTGTTGTCGTAAGACTTCTTTTAGTT
>CAVLBP010000127.1:0-5779 GCA_963661325.1 bacterium | reverse complement strand
GTTGCCTACTTGCACACAAGTCCTAAGCATCTCTAATGCGTTTTGCATTCATATCTGCCAGAGGCGAACATCATCCAAGACGGTTGTTGAACTTTGCAAAGACATTTTTTATCAAGAAAAGAAAAAGTTTCTCGTCAGAGACGCCCCGTTCTGCGACAGTTTTTGTTCCTCGCCCCTGTGCCGGTCCTTATCTCCTTCCGCACCAGTCCTGTTTCTTCATCTACGCCAAAGGGGACACTCCCTGTGGCAAAAGGAACGTCCCTGTGGCGCAATTTTTTCCATCTTCTGTATTTGCATAATCTTCCTGTTTTCGGTCAACACTACATATAGAATGACAGATCAGGAGAAATAGATATGAGCACATACAAGGTTGAGATCTGCGGTGTCAACACTGCCAAACTGCCCCTACTATCCGATGAAGAAAAGAATGCACTTTGGGATAAGATAAAAGCAGGAGACGCGCAGGCACGCGAGACCTATATCAAGGGAAATCTGCGTCTGGTGCTCAGTGTCTTGAAACGCTTTTCCGGTCATGGGGAAAATCTGGACGACCTCTTTCAGATCGGCTGCATCGGACTCATCAAATCCATTGACAATTTTGACCCGACCATGAATGTCAAGTTTTCCACCTATGCTGTTCCTATGATCATAGGCGAACTTCGCCGCTATCTGCGCGACACATCCAGCAGTATCCGCATTTCCCGCTCCCTGCGCGATACCGCTTACAAGGCAATCGTTGCCAAAGAAAATCTTCTGCGCACCAGCGTAACAGAACCTACCATGGACGAAATCGCCGCTGCCGCCGGCATCCCGGTAGAAGATATGATCTATGCCTTAGACGCCATGCAAAGCCCCCTCTCCCTCTATGATCCTATCTACAATGATGGTGGCGACACCTTATATATCATGGATCAGATCAGTGACAAAAAAAATAAAGAAGAGAACTGGGTCGAAAGTCTCTCCTTAAATGATGCCCTCGGAACCTTGAGTCCAAGAGAATCTCATATCATAAAACTGCGCTTTTTTGAAGGAAAAACCCAGATGGAAGTTGCCTCTGAGATCCAGATCTCCCAAGCCCAGGTTTCCCGCCTCGAAAAAAACGCCTTAAAATCCATGGAAGTCTATCTTACCGGCTCCACTTGTCGCTCAAAGCATTGATCTGGTCAGCAAATTTTGCCAGATCCTTGTTTGCCATGCCCTCGCATCCCCGGATCACGCACATAAGCCGCTCTCCTGCGGCAAGCAGTCTTGCAAATACATTGGAAGATGCCTTGGAAGATGGCGTCTTCTTTTGTTTGACCTGACGGCTGCCTTGCTCCAAGCAGGCTCCGGTCAGAAGATCAAAGCGGTCACCGGAATATGGGGCATATGCCTCATAGCCGTATTTCTCATGGATGGCATCTGCAAAAGAATCGCAGACAGTATCCTCACCATGCACGACAAAGACCTTCTTTGGTGCCTTTTCAAATCCACCCATCCAATCTAACAATTTATTCTTATCGGCATGACCACTGATCCCCGGCAGATTTTCGATCCGCGCCTCTACATGGACCGTCTCACCAAAAAGTTTGACTTCCTTAGCCCCATTTAAAAGATTAAAGCCTAAGGTGCCCGGCACCTGATAGCCCACGAAAAGGATGGTAGATTCCGGTCGCCAGAGATTGTGCTTGAGATGATGGCGGATACGCCCTGCCTCACACATACCGGATGCTGAGATGATGACCTTTGGCTTCATGTCAAAATTGATCATCTTGGACTCGTCACTGGTCACTGCCATCTTTAATCCCGGAAAACGGATCGGATTCTTGCCCTCGGCAATGAGTTTCTTTGCCTCCTGGCTAAAACATTCCGATACATTATCATGAAATACCGCAGTCGCCTCCACTGCCAAAGGACTGTCCATGTAGACCTCAAAATCCTCTAAGTCTGACAGCATACCTTCCTCTTTGATCCTGCGGATAAAATAAAGCATTTCCTGCGTCCTGCCGACGGAAAATGCCGGTATGACCAGATTGCCTCCCGCCTGAAATGTAGTCCGCATGATCTGTGCCAATGCCTTGGCAAAATCGATCGGTGCCTCATGCAGGCGGTCCCCATAGGTGGATTCGATCAGCACATAGTCTGCCTCTTTTAAGTATTCCGGTTCTTTTATGAGCGGTCGGTTGCCCTGTCCGATATCCCCGGAAAAGACCATCTTTCGCTCTTCCTTTCCTTCCGTCAGCCATATCTCAATCGAAGAAGACCCCAAAAGATGTCCGGCATCTACAAAGCGGACCGTGATCTCATCACAGACCTTGATGGTCTCATGGTAATGAACCGGCACAAAGTGTTCCAAGACACCTGCGGCATCCTCAACCGTATATAAAGGTGTGACCTCCGGCTTTCCGGCACGTTTTGCCTTGCGGTTCTTCCACTCAGCCTCAAAGGTCTGGATATGCGCGCTGTCCTTTAACATGATATTACAGAGTTCACTGGTCGCTTCTGTCGCATAGATCTGCCCCCGGAATCCATGCGCATACAAAAGTGGCAAAAGCCCCGAATGGTCAATATGAGCATGGGTCACAAAGACATAGTCAATGCTGCTCGCCTGCACCGGGATTTCCTGATTTTCATAGATATCCGGTCCCTGCTCCATGCCACAGTCCACCAAAAACTTCTTATCGCCCACTTCCACATAATGACAGGATCCCGTCACCTCATGGGCTGCCCCCAGAAATTCAATGATCATACCCTCTCCTCCGTTTCGTCAGAAAATTATATAATTTATGCCATTATTATATAACATCTATGTAAAAAATCACACTACTTTCATGCCATTTTCCTGTCGTGCCATCTCCCGATGCAAACGCTTCATGATCTTTTTTTCCAGACGTGAAATATAAGATTGGGATATCCCCAAAAGATCCGCCACCTGCTTTTGTGTCAGTTCTTCCCCATCCTTGCTATGTAGTCCGAAACGCAGTTCAATGATCATCTTCTCCCTGCCGCTTAAGGTCTTTAATGCCTGATGTAGGAGTTTGAGATCTGCCTGCGTTTCTAAGTCCCGGTAGATCACATCCTCGTCAGTACCTAAAATATCCGAGAGCAGGAGTTCATTTCCATCCCAATCCACATTGAGGGGTTCATCGATCGATACCTCCAACTTCTGCTTATTATTTTTCCGCAGATACATAAGGATCTCATTTTCAATACAGCGGGACGCATAGGTTGCCAGTTTGATACTCTTGGAGGCATCAAAGGTATTGATCGCCTTCATCAGACCGATCGTGCCTATGGAGATCAGGTCCTCGGCTCCTACCTTAGTATTGTCAAATTTCTTGGCGATATAGACGACCAGACGCAGGTTGTGGGCAATCAGTTTTTCCTTTGCCTCCTTGTCCTGATGATCCTGCATAGCCTCGATACATGCCTGTTCCTCTCTTGCATTCAAAGGTTCCGGAAGCACTTCACATCCACCGATGTAAAGCAATTCCAGTTTCTCTCTCGTAAGCCATCGAAACAATAAACGCATATGCTCACTCCCAACAAAAATCTTTATGTAATATCATCTGGTAATTTTTCCCCTGAAACAAAGATGCCTTGCCAAAGCCGATCAGGATCTCCTTTTGACTGACCATTTTCCCGGCTTCTTTCATCAGAAATTTATCTGCTGCCACGATCTCCATAAAGTCCCGCCCTGCCACTGTCTCGTAAGTGATCAGACGCATCCGCTCCCTCGGGACCTGCCATTTTTCCTTATAGTTTTCCGACACCACACAGACCGCCTTGCCACTGATAGGATCCCGCAAGAGATTTCCGGTATCGGCAAGTGCCTGCATTTTTTCCACATGCCCGCACACCAGGATCGCAACCTCCCGCCGCTCTCTTTTTCTTGCCTGTAAGATCGACGCTATAACCGTAAGCAAAAAAAGCAAAGCACACGCCAGAGGCAATAAGAAGTCCCGGATCTCCACCGGCAGATACAGATCCAGCAGGGACACCAGCCCGCCCAATCCTGCATAGACGATCAGCAGGTGAAAATAAAGAACTGCCAATGCCTTGGGGGCTGTCCTTCCAAATGCCAGTATCAGCATGAGCGGATTGATCCCTGCAAATACAAGGATGATATAGCCAACAAAGGAATGTAAAAACAGATACGCCAGACAGCCAAGCCCGGTGGCAACGATACTCGATAGCACCAGCCTGGGCACCGACACAGACTTTTCCTGCCAGATAGCAAGGGCTAAAAGACTTGCCAGATCCAGCATAAGATTTTGTAGAACAAGAACATCCAAATAAACGACATAAATAAAAAGCCACCTCCTTTTGATAAGATCAATTATAAGGAAGTGGCTTTATATATTCTGTCGAAACGAGCCTGCTAAATTATTTTCTTGTGTTCTTTAAGAATTCAGGAATCTTGATGTCTTCCTGCTTGACCGTACTGGTCGGCTGCTGTGGCTTGGTCAGTGGTGGGAAATTGCCCATACCACCTGCTACGGATGCTCCGCCAGCCTGTGGTGCGGCTGATGGTCTCGGTGCCTGTGTCGTAGGCTGTGTATGTACGCCTGCGCCAAATCCGGATACGGATGGCTTTGGTGTGCTGATGCCACCGGCATACTGCATATTATTTAAAAGAGATCCGCCAATAGATGGCTTTGGTGCTACTGCCGGTGCGTCCTCTAAGCCTGTAGCAATGACTGTGATCGTTGCTTCATCCGGCTTGGACTCATCATACTTGGCACCGAAGATGATGTTGACAGAATCTCCTGCAAGATCCTTGACATAAGTAGATGCTGCATTGGCATCCATAAGAGAGATATCTCCGGAAATATTGATGATGACATGGGTCGCTCCATTGATGGTCGTATCCAGAAGCGGACTCTCTACTGCCATACGAACAGCCTCTGTTGCCTTTTCGTCACCCTTGGCTGTACCGATACCGATATGAGCAAGACCCTTGTCCTTCATGACGGTCTGGACATCTGCGAAATCCAGATTGATCAGAGCCGGCAGGTTGATCAGGTCTGTAATACCCTGTACTGCCTGCTGTAATACTTCATCTGCCTTCTTGAGTGCTTCCGGCATGGTCGTTCTGCGGTCTACGATCTCTAATAATTTATCATTTGGGATCACGATCAAAGTATCAACGTTTTCCTTGAGTCTCTCGATACCGGACTCTGCGTTGACCATACGTGTCTTGGCTTCAAACTTGAATGGCTTGGTCACAACACCAACGGTAAGGATGCCCTGCTCCTTGGCGATCTTGGCAACAACCGGTGCTGCACCTGTTCCGGTTCCGCCACCCATACCACAGGTAACGAATACCATATCTGCGCCCTTGACATTGGCTGCGATCTCCTCGGCTGTCTCCTCGGCTGCCTTCTGACCGATCTCCGGCTGTGCGCCTGCACCAAGTCCCTTGGTCAGTTTCTCACCGATCTGGATCAATGTCGGTGCTTTACAAAGAGCAAGTGCCTGCTTATCTGTATTGATCCCGATAAACTCAACACCTGCGATATTCTCATCAATCATTCTATTCACAGCGTTATTTCCTGCGCCACCTACTCCGATCACGATAATCTTGGCACTGGTATCCGCTTCATTCGTCATTATTTCAAGCAAGGTCTTAATCCTCCTTCTTCCTATCTCAAAATCTATGGATAAACCCATAAATCCTATTCTACAAACCCATATAGACTATAATATATATTTTTCTTTCATTTATCAACCTATTTTTCAAAAAAATTGAAATTTATACAGGCTATTCTTTTGGTCTTTCAAACACAATATCTGTGTT
>CAVLBP010000126.1:0-6108 GCA_963661325.1 bacterium | reverse complement strand
CCATCTGTGCAGCATATGGAGTAGATTTTCTTGAACCTCTAAATCCAAGACCACCGGCACTTGCCCATGATAAAGCATTTCCCTGTGCATCTGTAATTGTTACAATTGTATTGTTGAAAGATGCCTGAATATGTGCCTGTCCGTGTTCAACGTTTTTCTTTACACGCTTTTTTGTTACTTTCTTTGCAACTTTAGCCATATCTAAACTAACCTACTTTCTGAAATTATTTCTTCTTGTTTGCTACAGTTCTCTTAGGACCCTTTCTTGTTCTAGCGTTGGTCTTTGTCTTCTGACCACGAACCGGAAGTCCCTTTCTGTGACGGATACCACGATAGCATCCAATCTCCTGCAGTCTCTTGATATTAAGAGCTACGTCTCTTCTCAAATCACCTTCTACCATCATTGTTTCGTCAATGACAGCACTGATTCTCTTAACTTCGTCGTCTGTCAAGTCCTTAACACGAGTGCTAGGATCAACATTTGCTGCTTCAAGAATCTTGTTAGAACTTACTCTACCAATTCCGTAAATGTAAGTTAAACCAATTTCTACGCGTTTTTCTCTTGGTAAATCTACACCTGCGATACGAGCCATGTGTGTTTACACCTCCATAAAATTTTCTGATTAACTACTACCATCCCCAAATAGACCCTATACAGCTCCGTTGCCGGCCTGAAATGTGTGTATATGCCTCATTTGGTTCTTTTCTTCCTAAACATATAGTAAGGAAGAGTTCCGAATCCACGAAACTAACCACCCTCGGTATGTAGGGTGATCCGCATATATTATGAAAATGTTGCCTAATTATTTACTAATCATCGGGAACATCAGCCGCACATAACATATACAAATAACACTAATCCTTAAGAATTAGCCCTGTCTCTGTTTGTGTTTCGGGTTCTCGCAAATAATACGAACACTACCTTTTCTCTTGATTACTTTGCACTTTTCGCAAATAGGTTTTACTGATGATCTTACCTTCATTGTAGGAAATGCCTCCCTTCTCATCATTTTCGTGTTCCTTGTACGCATGTACAAGTCTTTTATCTACTGCATTTATAGGCGTGCGAAAAGAAATGCCCATAAACGCACTTGATAGTATAGCAAAAGTACTAAACTCTTGTCAATAACTTTTTACTTATCTCTCCAAATGATTCTGCCCTTTGTCAGATCATATGGTGACATCTCAATCGTAACCTTGTCACCCGGTAAGATACGGATATAATTCATACGAAGCTTACCGCTGATCGTTGCTAAGATCTGGTGACCATTTTCCAGTTCCACTTTAAAGAAAGCATTTGGTAATTTTTCTACTACAACACCTTCTACTTCGATTACATCTGCCTTAGACATTTATTTTATTCCTCCTATATAAAGATCTAAAATCTGACCGACCAAATCATCATCCATCGCCTTGCCCTTTGCCAGATCTAAGATCTCTTGTGGCAAATGCTTGATCGGCTGTATATGTTTTTCTTTTTTCTTTTTGGGATTATCGCAAGTTCTGGTCTTTCCATTGACCAGGTAGACGATGTCATCCTGCCGTTTCAGTACAAGATAGATATGATTCTTATCATGTCCTGCCTTGGATTTCGCTAAGATCAATTCGTCCATAGATGCTTCTCACTTTCTGTCAGTGTCAGTATCTCCGGTCGACCGTCTGTAATGATGATGGTGTTTTCATAATGTGCGGATAAGGATTCATCCTCCGTCACAACCGTCCATTCATCATCCATCCATACGACATTCGGACTGCCGATATTGATCATAGGTTCGATCGCAAAAGTCATACCGGGCTGCAACTTGATGCCGCGCCGCCATTTACGGTAGTTTGGTATTTCCGGTTCCTCGTGTAGGTGCGTGCCAATTCCATGCCCTACCAGATCCCGTACCACGCCATAACCACGCTTGGTCGCATAATCACCGATCGAACTTGAAATATCATTCAGGTGTCGTCCGGCTGTCGCCTGCTCTATACCGGCAAAGAAACTCTCGCGCGTCACATCAATAAGTGCCTGCGCCTCCGGTGAGATCTCCCCCACACCATGTGTCCTTGCCGCATCGGAATGATAGCCTTTATAGATCACGCCAATATCCAGACTGACGATATCACCATTCATAATGATATGATCTTCTCTCGGTATCCCGTGTACGACCTCGTCATTGACGGAAACACACACAGATGCCGGATATCCCATATAGTTCAAAAAAGATGGTTCGCATCCGAAACTTCGGATGATCTCTTCTCCCAAAGTATCGATCTCCAAAGTCGACATTCCTTCACACAGAGCATCCCCTAAGGTCTGATGCACACTGGCAAGGATCCTGCCGGCTTCCCGCATATACTCTAATTCTTGGGCAGATTTAATGGTAACTGACATGGGCTAGGCTCCTATGATCGCGTCGATATTGGCAAATACGTCCTCCATCGGCTGCGTTCCGTCTACAGAATGCAGGATGCCCTGCTTCTGATAATAATCGATCAGAGGCTGTGTCTGCTCATGGTAAACATCCAGTCTCTTCTGTACTGTTTCAGGCTTATCATCGTCTCTTAAGACTAATTCCTTACCGCAGGCATCACAGATACCTTCTTTCTTTGGCGGAATGGCAACGATATGATATGTTGCTCCACAGGAAAGACAGGCGCGACGACCTGACATTCTCTTTACGATATGGGAATCCGGCACATCGACATCAATGGCAAAATCCATCTTCTGTCCAATCTTGGAAAGTGCTGCATCCAGACTCTCTGCCTGTGGAATGGTACGTGGAAATCCATCCAGTACAAATCCATTGGCACAATCTTCCTGACCGATACGATCCATGACAAGATCACAGGTCAGTTCATCCGGCACCAAAAGTCCCTGATCCATATATTCCTTTGCCTTTTTTCCAAGTTCTGTGCCATTTTTGATGTTGGCACGGAAAATATCTCCTGTCGAGATATGAGGGATCTGATATTTTGCTGCAATCTGCTTTGCCTGTGTGCCTTTGCCGGCACCAGGAGCACCTAACATAATAATCTTCACGATAAAAAACCTCCTTATAACACCTTAGGAGATACGGCTAGGCCAGTATCTCCATATGGATGTCTATTCATTAATCATTTAAAAATCCCTTGTAATTTCTGACGAGCATCTGGGATTCCACCTGCTTCAATGTCTCGATGATAACACCAACAATAATGATGATGGATGTTCCACCGAAGGACACGTTTGCACCAAATAATCCATTAAACACGATCGGGATGATCGCTACGATGGAAAGTCCGATAGCACCGATAAAAATAATGTTGTTCAGGACTGCCTGTAAGTAATCACTCGTAGGCTTGCCTGATCGGATACCCGGAATGGAACCGCCCTGCTTCTTTAAGTTGTCAGCGATCTCAAGCGGATTAAAGGTAATTGACGTATAGAAATATGCAAAGCCGATGATCAGCAGCACATATACTACAGCACCAATGGTATAAATCCAATTATCCGGATCGAACCAGTTTGACTGTGACATTCCGCGAAGGATCTTGTACCAGAAACTTGTACCGCCTGTCTTACCAAGCAAGGTGCAAATGATAACCGGTGTCTGTAACAATGACTGTGCAAAGATGACCGGAATAACACCAGCCGTATTGACCTTCATTGGAATCACGGAGTTGGCACCACCAACCTGTCTCTTCCCCTGAATTTTCTTTGAATACTGAACCGGGATTCTACGCTCAGCACCCTGCAAGAATACAACCAGAACAACCATAGCAACAATGATTGCTGCGATGATCACGCCTGCCAGTGTACCCTTTGCAATGGTCTTTCCTGAGATGAACTGCTCAAATAATGAAGTCAGATCACTCGGAATACGTGAAAGAATGTTGATTACAAGTACGATAGAGATACCGTTACCGATACCCTTTTCGGTAATTCTTTCACCGATCCACATAAGTACAGATGAACCTGCTGTAAGAGCAGCGACTGTCATGATAACATACAGTGCGTTAAACTCAGTCAGATAACCGGAACGTCCAAATCCGATTGCCATAGCAACAGACTGGATGATTGCCAATCCAACCGTAACATAACGGGTAATCTGTGTAATCTTCTTTCTTCCCTGCTCCCCATCACGCTGCATTTCCTCTAACTTCGGGAATGCAATGGTCAGCAACTGGATGATAATAGAAGATGTAATGTATGGTGTAATGTTCAGAGCGAAAATAGACATATTTTCAAAAGATCCACCAGTAATCGCATCAAAGAAATTCAGCGCATCGCCATTGTTTGCAAATAACTGTGAAAATACATCCGGATCCACTCCGGGAATTGGAAGCTGACTTCCAATTCGCACTACAATGAGCATTAAAAATGTAAATCCGATTCTTTTTCGTAAATCTTTAATTTTAAATGCATTGCGGAGTGTTTCTAGCATTAGATCACCTCTGCTTTACCACCAAGGGCTTCGATCTTTTCCTTAGCGCTTGCACTAAAAGCATTAGCCTGGACTGTCAACTTCTTAGTAAGTTCACCGTTACCAAGAATCTTAACACCGTCTCTGGTGTTCTTTACGATACCAGCCTCAACCAATGATTCAACTGTTACAGTTGCACCATCTTCAAATCTCTCAAGATAAGATAAGTTGATACCAACGATTTCCTTAGAGTTTCTGCATGTGAAACCTCTCTTAGGAATACGTCTGTATAAAGGCATCTGACCACCTTCGAAACCAGGTCTTGGAGCTCCTGAACGAGCCTTCTGTCCCTTATGTCCCTTACCAGCGGTCTTGCCATTGCCTGAACCGTGTCCACGTCCTCTTCTGAAATTATCACTGTGCTTTGAGCCTTCTGCTGGCTGTAAGTTTGATAAATCCATTGTGACACCTCCTTAATTATTTGATTAAATCTCTTCTACCTTAACTAAATGTCTTACCTGTCTGATCATTCCACGAACTGCTTCGTTGTCAGGCATCTCAACAGTCTTGTTGAGTTTTCTGAGGCCTAATGCTTCAACAGTCTTCTTGTTCTTTGGAACTGCTCCGATAGGAGACTTAACAAGTGTAATCTTTAACTTCTTTTCTGCCATGATCTATTTCCTCCTTAACCGAGAATCTCTTCTACAGTCTTACCACGAAGTCTTGCAACTTCTTCTGGGGATTTCAACTGACGGAGTCCGTCGATTGTAGCAAGTACAACGTTCTGCTTGTTAGAAGAACCTAATGACTTTGTACGGATGTTCTGGATACCTGCCAACTCACAAACGGCACGGGCTGGACCACCAGCGATGATACCTGTACCTTCCGGAGCCTTCTTCAGTAATACAGAAGCACCTGTATGCTTACCAGAAATATCATGTGTAATACTGTTGTTCTCATCAAGTTTTACAGTAATCAACTTCTTCATTGCATCTTCTTTTCCCTTGCGGATCGCTTCTGGGATTTCAGCTGCTTTGCCAAGTCCTGCACCAACATGACCATTGCCATCACCGACAACAACTAAGGCTGTGAAACGCATGTTACGTCCACCCTTAACAACCTTTGTTACACGTTTAATTGATACCACTGTTTCATTTAACTCTAATTGACTAGCATCAATAATTTCATGTCTCATGTGTTATTTCCTCCTAAAATTCTAATCCAGCTTCTCTAGCTGCGTCAGCTAATGCTGCAATCTTGCCCTGATAAATGAATCCACCTCTGTCAAATACAACTGTGGAAATACCTTTATCTAATGCCTTCTTAGCAATGACAGTACCTAACTTGGCTGCTGCTTCAACATTATTTGTCTTCTCTAAATCAGCCTTTACCTCTTTATCAAGCGTAGAAGCGGAAACGAGTGTATTACCAACTGTATCATCAATAATCTGAGCATACATATGATTGTTACTTCTGAATACTGCAAGACGTGGTCTGTCTGCTGTTCCAGAAAGAGTATTACGAAGTCTTCTATGCTTTGTCTGGCGAACTACTTCTCTTGATTTCTTACTAACCATTTCTCGTCACTCCTTTAATTATTTCTTACCAGTCTTACCAACTTTACGTCTGATAACTTCATCAGCATACTTGATACCTTTTCCTTTGTAAGGCTCAGGTCTTCTCTTGTCTCTGATTTCAGCAGCGTACTGGCCAACTT
>CAVLBP010000125.1:0-6305 GCA_963661325.1 bacterium | reverse complement strand
TAAGATCACATTAGCATAAGAAATTTTAAGACCGGGTGCAGATCATGCATCCGGTTGATTTGTTCTAAAATTTGTATAAAATCATCAAATTTTGATAGAGATGGCTGAAGATAACAGATATACTGAAAGTAAGATAAGCGAAAATATAAAGGAGAAGATCAAATATGGGAAAAGTAGTAGAACAGTTACTCGCAGGGCAAATGACCAACCATATGCTCCCATTTTTCTGGCAGCATGGGGAAGACGAAGCCACATTGCGGGAGTATGTAAACGCCATTCATGATGCAAACTGTATGGCATTTTGTGTGGAAAGCCGTCCACATCCAGATTTCTGCGGACCAAAGTGGTGGCAGGATATGGATGTCATTTTGGATGAAGCAAAGAAACTGGGGATGAAGGTCTGGATCTTAGATGATAGTCATTTCCCGACAGGTTTTGCCAATGGTGCTTTAAAAGATGCACCACAAGACTTGTGCAGACAGAGCATTTTTTGTAAATTCCTTTCCTATGAAGGAGACGCCAGAGAGGTGACCTTCCGTACACAGAAACTGGCAAAGCCGCCGAAATATGAGATGGGAATGATCCAAAAGATGATGATGGCAGGATCTACCAAGGATGCCAGAAAGTATGATGACGATCAGGTCTATAGTATTACTGCCTATGGACCAAATGGCGAGGAGATCGACCTGTCCGGCGCCACCACATGGAAAAAGCCGGCAGGCACCTGGCAGGTGGCAGTCTGCGGTTTGTCGCGCAACTTAGGACCGCATCGTGCTTACATCAATATGATGAATGAGACCAGCTGCCACAAGTTGATCGAGGCAGTTTACGAACCGCATTTTGCACATTATGGAGATCTTTTTGGCAATACCATCGCAGGATTTTTCTCGGATGAGCCGGAATTAGGAAATGGTATTTTGTATGCCAAGCACAATGTGCTGGGAACCGTACAAGACCTTCCTTGGAGTAAGGAATTGGAGGAACGCTTGCAAAAAACCTTGGGCGCAGACTATCGCAAGAATTTACCGCTTCTTTGGAAAAATGATGGTGATCCGCTTCTTACGGCGCAGGTGAGAAGGGCTTATATGGATGCAGTATCGAATCTGGTAAAGAAGGATTTTTCAGAGCAGATCGGCGGCTGGTGCCGCGACAAGGGTGTCATGTATATCGGGCATTCCATTGAGGATGATGATACTCATGCCTGCACCGGAAGCGGCTTGGGACATTACTTCCGTGGACTCTACGGACAGGATATGGCAGGCATTGACGATATCGGTGGTCAGGTCATGCCGCAGGGAGAGGAAGAACCGACGAACGGTATGTTTGGACCGCGTAATGGTGCCTTTTATCACTATACTTTGGGAAAACTTGGTGTGTCTGCCGCCTATTTGCAAGAAAGCAAACAGGGACGTACCATGTGTGAGATCTTTGGTAATTACGGCTGGAAGACAGGGGTTACCGATATGAAATATCTGGCAGATCATTTTCTGGTGCGTGGTGTCAACAACTTTGTACCACATGCTTTTTCACCGAAAGCATATCCGGATCCGGATTGTCCGCCGCACTTTTATGCGCACGGACACAATCCGCAGTACCGCCATTTCGGTCACTTGTGCACTTATATGAACCGTGTGGCAAACCTGATCAGTGGAGGAAAGATCGTACAAAAGGTGGCAGTTCTTTACAATGCCGAAGGTGAGTGGTCCGGGGAGTGTATGCGTCTGGACCAGGTGGCAAGACCTCTTTATGATGCACAGATCGATTTTTCTTTCCTGCCACTCGATCATCTGGATCAGGCAGACAAGTTTACCTATGTGATCGTGCCGTATGCCAAGTACCAGCCGATCGAGATTGCTGATCTATCCAATGTCCTTTATGTGGATGCCCTGCCGGATGCCTATACCTTAGGAGAAGATACTATGGAAAAAGAGGCAGAGGGTAAGGCAAAAAAGGCAGATGCCTTAGCTGGGGATGCCAAGGTGATAGCGCTTGGAGATCTGGTGGAGTATCTTGTAAAAGAAGATATCAAAGATGCCGTGATCACACCGGAAAACCCATATATCCATATCATGCATTATGAGACAGATTGTCATATGTATATGCTGATCAACGAATCAACGCAGGTTTATCAAGGCAAGGTAAGCCTTCCGATGAAAAAGAAAGGCTATGCTTATGATGCGTGGGATAATACGATTACAGATGTGGATCAGCAGATGACGGATACCGGTTGTCAGGTGTCCTTTGTACTGGAACCAAGAAAGAGCCTGATCTTGGTATTTGATGAGGAAACTGCTGGTGCGTCTTTGGCAGAAAAAGCGGTTGGCAAGCGTTTGTCTGACTGGCTGTATGCAAAGAAGGAAAAGCAGGAACAGCCGACAGAAATAAAGACATGGAAGCGCAGTATCTGTTCTGCCTTAGATCATCCTAAGTTTGCGGATGCAAAAGAGATCAGTCTGCCGGATCATCTGGAAGAAGAAAAACCAAAGTTCTGCGGTTTTATACGATACGAGACCAAGATCATGGGCGATGGCGGCGATAAGGTCTTAGAGATCACAGATGCCGCAGAAGGCCTGGAAGTCTTTGTGGATGGTCAGAGCCTTGGTATGCAGATCGTACCGGAGTATCTGTATGACCTGAGCGGATATCTGAAAGCGGGCGAGCATGAGATCGTCATTGAGGTTGCTACAACCCTCTGGCGCGAGAATGCCGGCGGCATGCGTGCCAAGATGATGGGCGAGGGCAAGCCAACTTCAAAGTCCGGTCTTTGCGGTAAGGTATATCTCTGGGATAAATAAGAAAAGTAAGATAAACGAAAAGACTACAGGGAATGTGGAAAATACATCCTCTGTAGTCTTTTTCACTTGCTTAGTTTACGGAGATTTGGCGCAACCGGCTATCTAGGGCAGCAAGTTTTTCTTTATCCATATTTCCAAAGGCAAGCAGGTCTCGCAATTTCATACCGCTTACCATGGATGCTCCGTTTGTCTCGTCAAAAGCAGCACTCATGCCCTTTGCCTGATCGGACAGATCGGCGATCATGGCATCGATGATCGGTTGCAGTAATTTTGCACCTTCCGTAACGGACATGATATGTGAAAAACTACAGTCAATCGTCAGATAAGGAAGATGGTCATCATTGATATGCGTTGGACAGAGCGGTTCGGTCATGCCTTCCAAGGCGCAGGCACCAAAGATATCTTGCAACCAGCCGATACTGTCGCCTACCCAGTTTGGTACGCGGGAGCAGATGGTCTGTGGACGGACATCTTGTATGGTACTTTCGCATGTGGAAAAACCATGCGGCCCATAGGCATAGATGTGACTTTCAAAAGCGATGCCATGGTCGGAAAGTGCCCGCATAAAATCTATGGAATTGTTGATCGGCACCAGAGTGTCTGTGCGCGTTGCAAAGACAAAACAAGGTGGAGTGTTGGCATCTACGGCAGAGATAGTATCCGGGGCGCTTGGGTTGCAGCCTTTGACATCCTCACTTGTCACTGCGTAGCCAAGGATGGCGGCATCCGGACGATTTTTGGCAAGTGTCGCCGCAGCAGCAGCCAGATGACCGCCGGCAGAAAAACCAATGACAGCGATCTTGTCGGAATATAAGTGCCAGTCATCTGCATGCTGACGGATCATGGTCATGGCTTCTTCGTAATCGTTGAGCGGATTTGGCCAGATGGCATCTGCCTGAATGGAATAGCGCAGGATGAAAGTCTGATATCCTGCCTTTGCATAAGCGAGGGCAACCGGATCCGCCTCCCTATCAGAGCACATCTGATAGCCGCCTCCCGGCAATACCAATACGGCAGGACGCTTAGAAACACAGCCGAAACCTTCCCCACAATCCTGTAGATAGGTGGTCAGTGTGACATTTCTTTCATTATTTAATACGATCGTTTCTGTTTTCATGTAAAAACCTCCTTCATTTCGTACATCTATCTTACCTTATACTATAGCGTTTTTGTATCTTTTATTGCAGGATCAGTCTGCGTTTTTTGCACCAGATCATGTAGGAAGTGATTCCGGTAATGATCTCGGCGATCGGGAATGCCATCCAGACACCGGTGGCACCAAAGATATGACTAAGCAAAAAGGCAGCAGGCATGATCACGATGGCATAGCGCATGAGGGAAATGACAAGGGATGGCATGCCCATTCCCATGCCCTCCAGTGAGCCGGAAGTTGTGACGGAGACCGCCGATATGACAAATCCGATGCTGATGATGCGCAGAGCCTCGATACCGAGTGCCAGTGTGTCTGCATTGCTTGTAAATAGACCAAAGAGATTGCCCGGGATCAACCAGGATACGGCGGTTCCAAAGACCATGATGATGGCAGAGAGCGTTAGAGCCGTTCTGTAAATACTTCGCACACGTTTGCCTTCCCCGGCACCGTAGTTGTAGCCGACCAGTGGGCGGATGCCCTGTACGATACCATTGGCAGACAGATAGATAAAGGTCTGTAATTTATAGTAAACTCCCAGTACCAAAACATAAGTCTCGGAAAATCCGGCGAGGATCCCGTTTAAGACGGAAATCAAAAAGGATGGGAGTGCCATGTTCAAAGTGGCAGGAATCCCGACACCATAAAGTCTTTTTACCATGGCACTTTCTAATTTACAGTCAGCAAAACCGATCTGGATGATGCGGTCTCTGCGGTAGTAGTAGAGCAGGTAGGCAAGAAGGGTCAAGACCTGACCGGTTCCGGTTGCAAAGGCAGCACCCCAGATGCCCCACTTAGGAAAGAAGCCAATACCGAAGATCAACAGCGGATCCAGAACGATATTGGCAATAAAGCCGACCAGCATACAGATCATGGTCTCTTTCATCCAGCCGATCGCCTGAAAGATCTTTTCATAAGTAATGCCGACTGTGATGATAGGCGAAAAAATAAATGCCAGATTTCCGTAGGTCAAAGCGAGCGACAGCACATTGGCATTGCTGGTATACATGGATAAAAAGGCAGGCATGCCGACCAGACAGAGGATGGCAAGCAGGATGCCATGGATCAGGTTTAAGAGAAGTCCCTGGCTGGCTGCCTTGTCGGCTTCTTTTTGCTCTTTGGCACCCAGACAAAAAGCGATGGCAGCATTGATCCCTACGCCAAAACCGACGGCTACGGACGTGATCAGATTTTGTACCGGATAGACCAGCGAGAGAGCGGTCATGGCATCTTCACTCAGTTTGGCGATGAAGTAAGAGTCTACGATATTGTAGAGTGAATTGACCGCCATGGAGAGTACCATGGGCAGTGCCATGGAAAGCACCAAGGGAAGTATTTTCTTTTCTTTCATAAATGTTTGATTCATTTTCGTGCATCCTTTCAAAAATAAATATTTTAATGCATAAAAAATCGCCACAAGTAAAATGCAATGCACATTCTACTGTGGCGAAAAAAGACTATGCCTGAAAAGTCCACATCCTACAAGAGTATGTAGGTTTTAGGAGTTTATTATAACGGGATATGCGGGGCACGTCAATGGGGAGAAGATATTTGAATTTTCTGAAAATAATTCTTGTATCATGTATGAGAAGATGGTATTATCAAGAAAAATAAGGGGAGATTGTAAATGGTGAAAGATATGAGTTTGACAGGATGGATTCAGGCAGAAATGGAAGCAAGAGAGAAAGCCAGAAGAGATCGTTTTGCACAGGATATGATCAATAAAGCAAAAGATTTAGTATGATCAGATATTGGGGGAGAGTGTGAAAAAGCAGGATAAATAAGAATGAAAACACGTCAGATATAGGAAAATATGTCTATATCTGGCGTGTTTATGTTTTATAAAAAAATTTGGGGATTTGGGGAACCAAATGCCAGGGTAAATACTCTAATAGATATAATCGGTTATAACATAAATGAGGACATGCATGGAATCAATGATTACAGAGGATGAATTGACGAATCTCATCCAAGAGAATCGCAAGGAAATGTACTACTTCGCCATGTCTATGCTGAGCAATCCAACAGAGGCGCAGGATGCGGTTGGAGAGGCAATCATGAAGGCATTCGAGCGAAGGTATCAACTGCGAAAAAGAGAATCTGCAAAGGCTTGGATTATGCAGATTGTTGCAAATGAAGCAAAAAAGATATTACGCCACAGAAAAAGAACGATTCCACTAGAATTGGAAATGCTGGAAAAAGCAGGGGAGAACCAAGACAGTTATGATGATATATGGAACTATATATTAGCGCTCCCTTTACCATTTCGCAGTGTGATTGTTCTATACTATTTTGAACAGTTTTCTGTAGAGGAAATTGGGAAAATATTAGACATTTCTACTGGAACAGTGAAATCCAGA
>CAVLBP010000124.1:0-6351 GCA_963661325.1 bacterium | reverse complement strand
CACATTGGCAGCGGTACGGTTCTTGTTGTCGGTCAAAGCATCAACAATGATGGCTGTACCGTTTGGTCCATAACCTTCATATGTAACCGTTTCATAATTGACTGCATTTGCATCACCGGCAGCTTTCTTGATACCTCTTTCAATGGTATCGTTTGGCATATTGTTGGCCTTTGCCTTGGCAATAACATCACGAAGTCTGCTGTTATTGTCAGGATCCGGTCCGCCTTCCTTGACCGCTACTGCGATCTCACGTCCGATAATGGTAAATACCTTACCCTTTGCAGCATCATTTTTCTCTTTCTTATGCTTAATGTTAGCAAATTTTGAATGTCCTGACATAAAATTATATCCTCTTTTCTAATGTATTCTTTTCTAGTGTATCATTTTTTGTTTTATATGGCAAACACCTGTACCTGCCGGATCATTTTTCCTTCTACATCCAGCACCTTAAAGCGGTAGCCCTTGTATTGCACTTCAAAGGTCTCATGCTCTTCCGGGATCTTATCAATGTGCGACACCAAAAAACCATTTAAGGTCTCGTAGTCCTCCGGAAAGGTAATCCCTAAGACCTCTGCCGCCTCTTCCAAGGAAGTTCCGCCGTCCATGCGGTAAAAATCCGGTGCGACCTGTTCGATGGAGGCTTCTTCTTTGTCATGTTCGTCTTGGATATTTCCCACGATCTCCTCCAAGATATCCTCCATAGAGATAATACCGCTGGTCTGTCCGTACTCATCCACCACGATCATCATATGCTTTTTCTTGGACTGCATCTTGGCAAATAAGGTATTTAAACTGTGGGTCTCCGGCACAAATTCCGGCGAATGCAGCAGTTTGTCAAAATCCCGCAATTTCTGCTGATAGGTCTTATGGTCTTTGGCAAAGACCAGAGCATCCTTGATATGTAAAAGACCGATGATATTATCCAGATCATTGAGATAGACCGGATAACGGGAAAAAGGCGCATCCTGCATAAAGGTGAGAGCTTCGCCAAAGGTCATCTCGCCATCTAAGGCAATGATCTGTCTGCGGTGTACCATAATGTCCTTGGCATCCTTATCCCCAAATTCAAAGATATTATGTATCATGGCGGCTTCACTGGCTAAAAGCACACCATGTTCATGTCCCTCATTGACAATGGAAATGATCTCATCCTCTGTGACATCATCCACTTCCTCCGCAGGATCAACACCAAAAAGTCCGCTGATTTTTTTGCTGAGGAAATCATAAAGAAGGATCAAAGGACGAAATGCCATCCTAAGGATCTCGTATGCCTTCAGATAACGCAAAGCGATCTTACAATGCTTTTTGGAACTGATACGATATAGGGTTCCAAAAAAGAAAACCGCGTATAATACAGCAAAGATCACATATACAAGAATGGAAAGTAAGATCCTTTCCCACGTATTTCCAGCAATTTCTGACAATCCATTGTACAGCAGATAAAAAGAACTCGCCACAATGCCGATCCCGGAAAAGATCCGTAAAAAAGAACTGCTGATGACCAGCAAATGGTCATCACTGTGATAACGCTCCAACCGCCCTGCCTTGGCAGAATCCTCTTTTTGTAACTCCTCCAGATCACTGTCGTTGATATGATCGATCGCGATCTTAAAACTACTAATGATGATCTGCATGATAGCACAAATACAAAATACGATCACGCAGATCAAGCACCTGACTCCCTCATCCATGGTATTCTATTCCCTCATTTCCTTTCTTATGTGAAAATCTTTGAAACTGCTATGTAAGCAATTCCAGACTGATCTCTAATGCTTTATCAATCTCAAATAAAACCTGATTATCCAAATGACATATCTTATCCTTTAGTCTGGTCTTATCAATGGTGCGAAGCTGTTCTAAAAGCACGACCGAATCCTTGACCAGATCATATTTTCCACTATCCAAAGAAACGTGCGTCGGCAATTTTGCCTTGTGCAACTGTGAAGTGATGGCTGCACAGATCACGGTCGGAGAATGGATATTTCCGACATCATTTTGAATAATCAGCACCGGTCGGATCCCACCCTGTTCCGAGCCGACGACCGGTCGCAAGTCTGCATAATAAATATCGCCTCTTTTAATTGTCATACTACACTCTCCAAAATTGAATTTATAAATAGTATTTCCACAATTTCAAAAGCTATTCATATTAGATTATGCAAAATAATTCATTTCGTCAACGCATACGCCGTCTTTCTGATAAAAACGCGGAATGCGATCACCCAGATCACATGCCAGTTCATAGTTAAAACGTCCGGACAGATCTCCCAGCGTCTCCATAGAGATACGTTCCTCCCCATCCTGACCGATCAGGGTCACGCGGTCCAGATACTCTGCCTCCGGTATATCCGTCACATCCACCATCATCTGATCCATACAGACCCTGCCCACGATCGGTGCAGGCTTGCCGTGCACAAGCACATAGCCCTTACTTGACAGGGAGCGGGGATAGCCGTCCCCATATCCTACCGGGACCGTTGCGATACGGCTTTCCCTCTTTGTGACATAAGTGCCGCCATAACTGATCGCACTTCCCGCCGGAAGGGTCTTGATGTGTACGATATGGCTGTAAAGAGATAATATAGGATGCAAAGGAAAAGCATGATTCATCTCTTCTGACGGCCACAAACCGTATAAAGTAATGCCTGCACGCACCATATTTTCGTGATAGCCCGGCAGTTCTAAAATAGCGGCGCTGTTGCAGCAATGGCAGATTGAAAAAGCAATGCCTTCTTTTTGCAGTGCTTCGATCATATCTTTGAATAAACCATAGGCTTTATTTGCATAGGATTTATCCGCTTCATCTGCTCTGGCAAAATGGGTAAAGATCCCTTCCAGACAAATGTTTTTCAGCCCGGCGATCTCTTTGATCTCTTCTACCGATTCCGGACATACCGGATAGCCGATCCTGTGCATCCCGGTATCGATCTTGATGTGTACCAGTGCTCTTTTATGGCATTTTTCTGCCACTTTATCCAAGATTTTGGCCACGTCTTTGCGGTAAATACCGAAGCGGATGTCCTGTAGGATCAGTTCTTCATAATCTTTTTCAAAAACATAACCCAAGATCAATATCATCTTACGGATTCCGGCTTTTCGCAACTCCAGAGCTTCTTCTGCCGTTGCAACCGCGTAACCGCTGATGCGGACATTGTCCTCTAAATGCTTGGCGATCGCCCTTGCTCCATGCCCGTAGGCATTCGTCTTGATCACAGCCATCATGCCGACATTCTGCGGCAATCTTTCTTCCATCGCCTGTACATTTTGATCTAAAGCATCAAAATCCACGACGGCGTAAACTCGCCTTTTTTCTATATCCACAATTATCTTCCTTCTTTCTGATAGATCCTTTTCATTCCCTTTATGATGTTGCCTGCCTGCATGCAAAGATTGCCCTCCGCCCTTGCGGCTTCTTCTCCCGCAAGTCCATGCAGATAGACTCCCAGTGATGCCGCATCTTCCGGTTTAAGTCCCTGCGCGATCAGCCCTGCGATCATACCACACAAGACATCCCCACTGCCTGCGGTCGCCATACCACTACAGCCACTCGCGTTGATATAAGTCGTGGCATAAGGCACGGATACGATCGTAGCCGCATCCTTGAGTGCACAGATAACCTGATAATCCCTTGCAAAGTCCTGTGCTATGGATAATTTATGGTCGGTCACATACATAAGCGGGCTGCCCGTCAGACGTGCCATTTCGCCCAGATGTGGGGTGATGACTGTCTCCGTATGCGGCTTTTTCAGCCAGTTTAAATGGTCTGCTAAAATACCCAGCGCATCCGCGTCCACTACCATAGGTACAGCTGCATTTTCCAAGGTCATACGAACCAGATTTTCTGCCAGATTTGTCTTTCCGATCCCCGGACCTATGGCGATGGCATCTGCCCATGCGAGTTCTTCTAGCAACTGCTTTTCATTCCATTTATCATAGGTGACAAGGATGGCTTCCGGGAAGCGTGTCAAAATGATGTCCCGATTGCATCTTGGCGTATAGACCTTGACCATACCGGCACCACTCGTCAAAGCACTTTTAGACGCAAGATAAGCCGCGCCTGCCATATCCTCACTGCCTGCGATCACAAGTACCTTTCCCCGGCTTCCCTTGTGATCATCCGGGCTTGCCTTTGGTAATTGTGCCAGATCCTCTTGTTCCAGACTCTTGCAAGGTAAGACCTGATCTGCCAGACTGCATGGCTCAATGCCGATCGAAGATACGATCAGTTCTCCGCAGTATTTCTTGCCCGGATAGAGCATCTGTCCGACTTTTGCAAAAGCAAAGGTAATGGTCGCATCCGCTAAGAAGGCTGTTCCCATGATCTGTCCGTCATCCGCAGACACACCCGATGGCATATCCACCGCCAGCCGGTAGGCATCCATGGCATTGACCTTCTGCAAAAGTGCAGGATAGTCACCTCCCAGTTCTCTGGAAAGTCCGATACCAAACAGGGCATCTACGATCACCTGCGCGTCTGCTGGCACATCTGTCGATGCAGACAGTTCCATGCCATACTGTCTACAGATCTTTTGCTGCATGACGTTTTCCGGCGAAGCCTTGGAAAAATCGCCTACCAGACATACCGAGACCTGACATCCCTCCAAATGCAAAAGCCTTGCAATGGCGAGTCCATCCCCACCATTGTTGCCACTTCCACATAGGATAGTGATCTTCTTCTGCCACAAATCTCTTTCATGCAAAAATGAAACAACCGATAACGCGGCTCTCTCCATAAGCACCATGGCAGGCAAGCCATAATGCTCGATCGTGCGGTTATCGCATTGTTTCATTTCGCGACTGTTTAAAATATATTTCATACGTCTCCTTTTTGCACATCTTTTGATAACTGTTCGTCCTGCGTCGTATCACCGGACGGACGATCCTCTCCTGTGATCAGATCCACATCATCATTTTGCACATCAAAAAGATTGATGATATCTTTTCCGAAAATATCATGCATATATGCATAAATTTCTTTATTGTTGATCTCCCGATTCTGTTTGCGGATGATGTTCTTTTTCAATTCCACCCGGACCTTTTTGATCCACTCCGCAATTTCTTCGGCTTCTTTATAATTGGTGCGCAGACGATCATAGCAAAAGGTCATAGTCTCCATCATCAGTGCGTCATTGCAGACCTGTATCTCCTTGGGGATCTCCAAAAGGACATCCTCATTGGCTGCGATCTTTTCCTTGACTTCCTCGATCAGCCGTTTATTCTCGTCCATCTGCCGGCTGTGGGTCTCCTTGTCCTCCTCCGCATCCATATGTTCTACGATATTCTGCATGAGAGAGGTTTTGACCTTCTTTAAGTCCTTTAACTCCTGCGTCAGGCGTCCCTGCCGCTCCAGGATCTCCTTCAACTGGCTTTCCAGTTCCTGCACCTCTTTGGGCTTGCCATCTAAGGCAAAAAGCCGGTGCCATTTCTGATCCAAGACCAGAATGGGTATTTTTGTTTTCGCCAGTGCCTCTGTAAACGCCTGTCGTTCCATACGCTCACCTTCTTTTGAAAACTATTTTTTGTGGTTGGCAATATTGTAAGAAAGCTGCATCAGACTATCAGACAGATGCACGTTTTCAACCACCATATCCTCAACATTATCCAGATCTACATGGGCAAAATTCCAGATGGCATGTACGCCGATGGATGATAAAAGGGATGCCGTCGCTTCTGCATTCTGCTTTGGCAGGGTCAATGCCGCGATATCCACACGGGTCGTCTTTACAAACTCTGGCAATTCCTCCAACATACGGATCGGGATATCTCTAACCTCTTTTCCTTTCAATGCCGGATTGACATCAAACAACCCCACAATCCGAAAGCCTAACTTATCAAACTTGACATAGTTGGCAATGGCGTGACCTAAGTTACCGATACCGATCACGATCACATTATGCGTCTCATTCAAGCCTAAGATCTTGCCGATCTCATCATATAAGTACTGGACGTTATAACCATAGCCCTGCTGACCGAATCCGCCAAAATTGTTGAGATCCTGACGGATCTGTGATGCCGTCACATGCATGCGGTTGCTGAGTTCATTGGACGAAATGCGCTCTACACCTGCATCAAGCAATTCTCCTAAATATCTGTAATATCTTGGCATACGTCGAATGACCGCCTGGGATATTTCCTTTTCCACTTTAAATTCCCCCTACTTCTACTGTCAATGATGACATATATATCATATTTATATCAAAATTATAAATATTTTAAATTTATATGTCAAACTTTTAACAGAATCCGATAGGGTAAATTTACTGTAGGAAATAAAAGAATAGACTGTCCCTCGATAATCAGGATTCTGACCTCTTAACTATAATTCTTTTTTCTTCTCTCTACAATCCCCAA
>CAVLBP010000123.1:2239-6485 GCA_963661325.1 bacterium | reverse complement strand
CCGGATTTGCCATGATGTCTCCCATGGTGTCGTTGATAGAGAAATATCCTTCCGGTGCAGTGATCTCAAACCAGTTGATAACGTCACCCGTTACCGGCATACGGTAGTCCGGATTTGGCTCGTCTACTTTCTTGATGGTTGCGCTGTCCTCGCAGTCTCCTGCCTTTGCGACCAACTTCGTCTCGCCAACATTCTTTACTTCAAAGGTAAAGAAATGGTCTTCTGCTGTCTGCTTGCCGACAGATTCTCCGTTTGCAAAAAGTTCTACCTCAGGAAGGTTAGAATAAACCTTAACGGTCGTGACATCTTCATCACGGTCTACATAATTCTTGCTGCAAAGATGAACAAACGGTTCGTCGGATAACCATGCCTTGTAAGCATAGAAGGAATCCTTTTTGTACTTACGGTCAAAGGTAACCAGACCCTTGTTGTTCATACCCTTGCATCCACCCTCGTCTCTGGCATCTGCTGCAAAGTCAAACATATTCCAAACATGGGTAGCCCATACAAAGTCTCTGGTGTAGAGCTGTTTGATGAGTTCTTCATGATAATATGCCTGATATTCTTCGGAATAATCGCCCTGCTCCGGGTGGGAAGAATGCCACTTGTAGGCTTCTGCACCGTACTCACTCATACCGATCGGGATGTTTGGATACATCTCATGGAAGGAATCCATAAATGGTCCGTTCTCCTCGATCTTTCCGCCGTACCATCCCAGATACTGGTTATAAGATACCAGATCAGGAATCTCAATATACTGGCTCTCTGAAATATCGCACATGGAGATAACAGCCATTGTCGTAAGTCTTGTCTTATCCATCTCATGAACCATATCATTTAAGATATGATGATTCTCTAAAAGGTCAGGATCCTTTGCCCCCTGCATGGTGATCTCATTGGAAAGACCCCAGAAGAAGATAGAAGCGTGGTTATAATTCTGTACTACCAATTCTTTCATCTGTGAAATGGTATTTTCACGACCATTTGGCATATGCACAGAAATGTACGGAATCTCAGCCCAAAGTACAAAGCCTAATTCATCACACATATCGTAAAAATGCTGGTCATGCTGATAATGTGCCAGACGAATGGTGGTTGCGCCAAGTTCATAAATGATCTTAGCATCTTCTTCATGCATCTCAGGTGTAAGTGCATTACCGATATGTGGTCTGTCTTGATGACGGGATACACCACGAAGTGGATAATGCTGACCATTTAAGAAAAATCCCTTTTCCGGATCGACCTTAAAAGTACGGCAGCCAAAACGTGTGGTTCTCTCATCAATGACCTGACCATCCTTCTTTAACTCGACATGCATGGTGTAAAGATGCGGATCCTTGCGTCCGTTCCAAAGATGAACATTTGTAATGGTCTGTTCTACCTGTGTCTGATCAGCGGATACTGTAACAGTATCAACGACGGCATCTCCGTCTGTGATGGTAAATACCAGTTCTTCTGCGCTTCCTGCGTTTGTCAGATATACCTCTGTTGTGATCTTAGCATCTGCGCCTGTCACTTCCGGTGTCACCTTGATGGCAGGGCTTCCATAATAATCCAGGTCAAAACGTGTCTCATCCACCAGGATCAGAGATACTTTACGATAAAGTCCGCCGTAGAAGGTAAAGTCTGCACTCTGCGGATATACGCGGTCATTTGGTGCATTGTCAACGGCAACGACGATCTCGTTTTCATCCTTTAAGTATGGTGTGATGTTGGCTCTCCATGTAGAATAACCGCCATCATGCTTTGCAACGGACTCGCCGTTTACAAATAACTCTGCGGAAGAATTTGCTGCTTCAAACTCAATATAAACTTCCTTGCTCTCAGCAACCTCTGCCTTAGAAAGGTTCTTTGCATAGTAACAGGTTCCACGATAATAATCGCTTCCGCCGTCCTGTCCGTCCTCACCATTCCAGGTGTGAGGCAGATCCAAGGTCTCCCAGTTTCCTGCGGAAGTTGTCTTGTCTGTTACGGTAACAGCATCTTTTGTGAACTTCCAGTTTTCATTCCAAGTAAATTTCTTGCTCATACTCGCTCTCCTTTTTGTAGTTTCTTTCTATATTTGAATGTGTAATGCTGACATTCTTCTTTGCTAACTACATCATAGAGCATTTTGAAAAAATCCCTATTCAAAAATTTGCTTTTTCATTCAAAATTTCTTGTTCTTTTGCGATTTTTTTATTATTTACCAAACAAAGATGAGATACGCTCTGCAAATCTCGCTCTGATTAGCAATCGTCATAAAAAGACGGTAGCACCCACACCATGTGAAATGCTACCGCCTATCGTTTCTCTTATTCTTCTATGTCTTACTTACGCTTTAAGATCATCTTAACACCGCGGATCTCGGACACGACCGCCTGCTCATCTGCGGCAAATACATCCTGATCCTCTGCGGCTCTTGCCGTCCACTCCATACCATTATAAAGGACTTTTCCCGTCTCCTTGCGGTTGTCAACCTCTTCGATGACACGCACTTCCTTGCCGATGCACTCCTCGTAGTTGGTCGCAACCTTGCGGCTCTCCAGGTATTTCTTTGCCCAAGGTCTTGTAAAATACAAGAGGATAAAAGTCACAACAAAGAATACTGCGATCTGCAAGCCCGGATGTCCGCCCAAGAGGCAGACGATCAAAGCAGCCAGTGCGCCGCCGGAAATCCAGATTGAGGTCAATCCGACCGTTATGATCTCGATCACAGCGGTAATCACGATCACCGCCAGCCATAAGTACATCCAATCACTCAATATAAAATCCATCATCAACTCCATGTCATTACCTCCATTTCGGATAATCCCATCGTCATTATCTGCTTATTGTCCTATCTTGACATTTATCACATTAGCCTACATCGTCCGCAAACGCCTTACAATATCTTCCACCTGCCGTATCGCATCCTCAACCTGATCTCTCGTCTCATTGATCCGGTCCTGCACCAGCCAGTCTGCCACAAGCCCATCAAAGAAAAAATCAGCAAAAGTCAGGAAGTCACTGACATTCAGATTCAGGTTGTGTGTCATGTTCACATCCTGCAATTCCTTGCTAAAGCCCTGCAAATCCCTCTTTGCCTGCTCCATGTATCTCTGCGCATTATCCATTTTGGAATGTTTGACCAGTCCACTGATCACGCCACCTCCAAAGAGATCCAACAAGCCCCAGTTTCCGGCAGAACGGAGTTCTTCGCGTGCAGCCCGCAAAGATGAAAGTGCGCGTTCCCCTGCATCGATCGCCTCATTACGTTCTTTTTCAAAATCGTATGCCATGGTTTTCTCCTTATATAATATCTTATGCCATAAACATCTTTGTTTGCGTCTTATTATACATGATAGGACGACGTTTGTCATCGAAAGTCGCTTGAATTCGACAAATATAAGGACATACGCGTTCGATTTTTTATGATATAATATCTCCCAAATGATGATTCTATGAAAGGTCAAATGTAAAGGGGCATGCAATATGAATGAAACATTAAATAAACTCCAAAAAAGGGAGGCAGTTGATCTCGTAGATCTACTTGAATTAATTAACCTATATGAAGTTACTCATCTTTATTATACGGATAAGAAAAAGGAGTTTTCCCTAACTTCTATACATGTAGACAAATTTCGCTGTGATAATTATGAAGATAAATGTGAATATGTCTTTTTGAGCGCTAGAGACCCCTTTCAAGCATTAAGTTTAAATGCCAAGGATGTCATCTCTTTTAAGGCTTCATATTTTGCCGGATGTGTGATCACCGAGATGACTTTAAAAGATGATATTACATTAGAGGTACGCATTCCGGACGTAGATACGGCGGAGAAAGATGCAGTTAAGACCAGAGAAATTTCTGGATATAATTTTAGAGATGTGATTAAATCTGCTTTTCATGACACAAAGGCTATATGTGATGAAGTTACCATTTCCAATCCTTACGAAATAACTTTTCATGCCAAAAATCTGTATATAGAATTTCCGGAATATTACAGTACAAAGTTTCGTATATACAATGACTCCCTCGAACTGGAGTACGCAGCAGAAAAAACAATATGCGTTTCCCATGGTAAGGAAAACAATAAAAATTGGATGAAATTTATTATAGAAGTATCTGCCTTTGCAGCTATTACATTGAAATTTTCCCTAGACTACGACACATATGTCAGCATCTTTGATTCCTATAAAAAATGTAAATGTTGTGAGCACTGGATCTATTGGGAAAATGTGGATAAAAATGGATACTGCAAATCCTGTATTGAAAAATACGAATTAT
>CAVLBP010000123.1:0-2172 GCA_963661325.1 bacterium | reverse complement strand
CAAAAGAACAAACGCTAATAACTTCTAGTGTTAATGAGGCAAAAGAAAATGTCGAAGAAGAAACACAGAACATTTTTTCAGATGAAGGTCATTATGATGATTATGACGATGACTATGAGAACTATTCTTCCTTAGAAGAAGAATACAACTACGATGAGGACGCTATGCAGTCAGACCCGAGATATTGGGATAGACTTTATTAATTAAAAAGAATGCGCATGAACACTGCCAGCCTCAGCCGACACCTGTCATGCGCAGTTTCATTTATTTATAATTTTAGTCACCAAATACGGCACGATAATCTGCCTGGAACTTCTCGATTCCGGCATCTGTCAATGGATGCTTTGTCATCTGTTCAATGACCTTGTAAGGTACCGTTGCAATATCTGCTCCTGCAAGTGCACAATCCGTAACATGGATCGGATTACGGATAGATGCTGCAATGATCTCTGTATCATATCCATAATTGTCAAAGATAGCCACGATATCTTCGATCAGACCAATACCCGGCTGACTGATGTCGTCAAGTCTTCCCAAGAAAGGAGATACATAGGTAGCCCCTGCTTCTGCTGCCAGAAGTGCCTGATTTGCGGTAAAGATCAAGGTAACATTTGTCTTGATGCCCTCTGCGGAAAGAACTTTTACTGCCTTGAGTCCTTCTACTGTCATAGGGATCTTAACAACCATGTTTGGATGGATGGCTGCGATCTCTCTACCCTCTTTGATCATTCCCTCTGCATCTACGGTTGTAGCCTTTACCTCACCATTGATCGGTCCATCAACGATAGATATGATTTCTTTGATGACCTCATTAAAATCTCTGCCCTCTTTTGCGATCAGGGATGGATTGGTCGTCACACCACAGATCACACCCATATCGTTGGCTTTTCTGATGTCATCTACATTCGCTGTATCAATAAAAAACTTCATCCTGCATTCCTCCTAAATTGTAGTTTTCTCTCAACGTCCTCATTGTACGAGTTCAAAAGAAAAAGTACAATCCAGTTTCCTGATGATGATAAAAAAATGAACTAACTTCCTCAAAAAATCCACTAGATAAATGATGTCCTAGACAATAATGTCTGTTGTTGTAAATGCTATGACCTTGCGCAAGCCCTCTAATGACACCTCCACCTGATAACCGATCTTACCTCCGCTAAAGATGATCGTATCAAAATCCTCTGCACTTTGATGAATGACTGTCTGAAAGAACTTTTTCATACCGATCGGTGAGCAGCCACCATGGATATAGCCGGTAAGTCCTAATAATTCTTTAGACTTTACCATGGCGATCGACTTTTCTCCTACCGCATTTGCCGCTTTTTTCAGATCCAGTTCTTCTGCCACCGGGACAACAAAAACATAGTGCTCGCCGCTTTTCCCCACAGTCACCAGCGTTTTAAAAACTTTATCCACATTCTGCCCCAAAACTTCTGCCACTTCTACACCACTGATAGCATCTGTATTTGCATAAGAATAATGTTTATATTCTACCTTTGCCTGTTCCAAAAGACGCATAACATTTGTCTTTTCTTCTTTTGCTTTCTTTGCCATTTTTACACCTGATTTCTTATTTTGATATTACAAGGGCTATGATACCGCCAATGATCAAAATCGGCAAGGCTATATAGATCAGCCCTCCCAAGAAAAGTCCAATGACTACGATCGGCAGAAATATAATATAGAAACCAATCTTTAAAAATCCCCATGTCATCTTGACCGCCAATGCGATCACTTTCCACATAAACCAGATAAATGCAATAATAAATAATGCTGTCAGCATAAAATCACCTCTTTCATATTTTCCATATCATATAGCATTTACTTTGGAAAGTAAACGCTTCTCATGACTTCTTAATAATTCTTTAATATTTGCATCTTCACTTCTCTACAATAAAAAATCACCTGCCAATGCAGATGATACAAAAGGATATAAAAAGTGCCCAGTTCCGGAATCGAACCAGAGACACGAGGATTTTCAGTCCTCTGCTCTACCAACTGAGCTAACTGGGCACAAAATTGCGGGAATAGGATTTGAACCTATGACCTCCGGGTTATGAGCCCGGCGAGCTTCCAGACTGCTCCATCCCGCGATATTTAATTAAATGAGCAATGCTCAATGGGTGGTGGTGGATTCGAACCACCGAAGCAAGATGCAGCAGATTTACAGTC
>CAVLBP010000122.1:0-6545 GCA_963661325.1 bacterium | reverse complement strand
GAATGATGGCATTATACATCTGCCAGAATGCACAGATGGATAAAAACGCGAATCCGACCTGAACCGTCTTTTTAACGTTTAGTTTCATTTGTAAAAATCCCCCTTATTTTTTAATAATACACAAAGATTATACCATTTTGCCACACATGGGTAAAGTAAAAAGAACGTTAAATAATAGCCATAGTTTCCATCCCGGAGTTGTAACTTTTTTCCCATCATGCTAGAATTTAAATAAGAATTTTCAGATGCGGGGTTTTACTATGTATATTCAACTAAACGGTCAGATATTATCTTATGAAAAAGAGGGTGAAGGTAGCCCTATCATTTTTTTGCACGGAAACGGAGAATCACACGAGATCTGGGATCGCATGATCGCAGAAATGTCCACGGATCATACGGTTTACGCCATTGACAGCCGTGGACAGGGCGAAAGCGCTACCCCAAAAGAATATCATTATAAAGATATGGCGGCAGATGTCATCTGCTTTATTGAGGCCTTACATATTGAAAAGCCGGTCTTATGCGGCTTTAGTGACGGAGCCATCATCACACTGCTCGCAGCCTTAAAACGCCAAGACCTGCTCTCCGCCATTGTTCTTTGCGGTGCTAATTTAAGCCCCAAGGGACTGACCGGCTCTGCCAGACGTGAGATCAAATCCCTTTACAAAAAGACCCAGAGTCCACTGGTAGAGATGATGCTGTTAGAGCCGGACATTGCACCGGATGAGTTGCAATCCATCAGCCTGCCTGCCCTTGTTTGCGCCGGCAGCAAGGATATGATAAAGCCTAAAGAAACCCAGACGATCGCAGACCACCTGCCACAGGCGACCCTGCATATCTTTGAGGGCGAGACACACGGCTCTTATGTCGAGCACACGGACAAACTCGCCCCGGTCTTACGCAAGTTTTTGTAAGAGGTAGAAATTTCTTTGCCGCTGGTTTCAGCCTTATGATGGCGCTTGACCTTGCACTCGGCTAAACGAAAAGTGGGGCACTTCCTCATCCCAGGAAGTGCCCCTTTTGACTTTTATTATTATGTAGGGAAGATGCCTTCCCGATCCTACTTAGCTGCAATGACATCCTTCATATCATAATGTCCTGCCAATTTGCCTGCTAAGAACTTGGCTGCCTCTACAGCGCCCTTGGCAAATACGCTTTTGGAGTATGCCGTGTGCTTGAAGGTGATGACCTCGTCCATACCGGCAAAGATGACCTCATGCTCGCCCACGATGGAACCGCCACGCACGGCAGAAATACCGATCTCTTTCTTTTCACGCTTCTTGCGTTCCTGGGAACGGTCAAACTTGTAAACATAGGAGTTGTCCAACTCCTCATTGATGGCATCTGCAAGTGCCAGAGCCGTACCGCTTGGTGCGTCCAGTTTCTGGTTGTGATGCTTTTCTACGATCTCGATATCAAAGCCAGCCTCTGCAAACACATCGGTTGCCTTTTTCAACAGATCCATCAATGTATTGATGCCCAGTGACATATTGGCAGACTTTAAGACCGCTACATTTTTCGATACTTCCTCTACACGGGCAAGCTGCTCGTCCGAAAGTCCGGTCGTACAAAGTACCACCGGTGTCCCTGTGGATTCACAATAATCTAAGAGTGCATCCACTGCCTTGGCATTACAAAAATCAATGACAACATCTGCCTTGACATCACATTCTGCCAGACTCTTATAGACCGGGTAATCGTTTGGCTGGCTGTCATTTAAATCAACACCTGCTACGATCTCAATATTTTCATCCTCTTTACAAATGGCTGTAATGACCTGACCCATATGACCATTACAGCCATGCATAATCGCTTTTACCATGCTAAAAAATCTCCTCTTCCGTTCTCTAGTCTGCCCGATTACAGCAGTCCGTATTCTACCATTGCCTGCTTTAAGACAGCCGCATTGGCATCTGACATTTCGCAAAGTGGCGCACGCAAAGAACCAACTTCCATGCCGAGCAGGTTCAGAGCACGTTTTACAGGGATCGGATTGACCTCGCTAAAGAGTGCATCAACAAGTGGCAAAGACTTCATCTGTAATTCTAAAGCCTTCTCGCGGTCGCCTGCCATATAACTTGCACACATATCATGTGTCTGCTGCGGCGCAATGTTGGCAATAACGGAGATCACGCCGATGCCGCCGATCGCCATCAAAGGCACAACGAGTCCGTCCTCGCCGGAATACAGATCCAACTTGCCGTCACACAGATACATAGTCTTGGATGCCTGTGCCATATTGCCGGTCGCTTCCTTTAAGCCTACGATATTTTCATTCTCGCGAACCAGCGTTGCCACGGTCTCCGGCTGGATATTGCATCCGGTACGTCCCGGTACATTGTAAAGAATGATCGGCAGTTTTGTCTCAGATGCGATCTGGCTGTAATGCTTGATCAAACCTGTCTGTGTTGCCTTGTTGTAATATGGTGTCACGATCAGAGCGCCATCTGCTCCATCTTCCTCTGCTTCCTTGGTGAGTTGGATCGCCGTCTTTGTGCAATTAGAGCCCGTTCCTGCCACCACCGGGATACGATGCTTGGTAAACTCTACTGCTGCACGGATCACACTTCTGTGTTCTTCCATGGATAAAGTTGCGCCCTCGCCTGTCGTTCCGGCGATGACGATACAATCCGTGCCACCCTTTACATGAAAATCAATGAGTTCTTCCAGTTTATCGTAGTTGACCTCTAAGTTATCCTTCATCGGTGTAACGATTGCAACTCCTGAGCCTGTAAAAATAGCCATATTCTTCTCCTCCTTTATACAGTATATGCGACCTGTTGCCTCATGAAACAATGCATATATGTTTTATCTCGATCTTATTTGTATCTTATTCGCGTGGGGTACACATAAAAGACCAGCTCTAAGGAGCTGGTCAATACATACGCATCCATGATAGCTCCCCATCTCTTATGAGATGACAGTCACAAGCCTATTAAACTTGCGCCCAAGAAAACATCCGCAGAAGACGTATTCTTTCGGCGTGCCTCCCTTTCCTTCACACTCCACTGTGCCTGCCACATCCTGTGAATTACTAATGAATTACGCAACCTCTACCTTTATATAATACTTTTAAACTATAGCATTACGCTATTACCTTGTCAATAAATATCGATGGTTCAGACCTTCTCCGGTACGATATTTAAAATGTTGTCTGCCATATCAAATACACGCGGCAGAGAATCCCGACCTGTCAGGATCACATCTGTGTATAAAGACTTTGCCTGCAAGACTTCCAAGATCTGATCTTCTGTTGCCATGCCTTCCTTTACCAGTCCTAAGACTTCATCCAGAACCAGCATGTCACATTGTCCGGTCACAAGGGCTTTTTTTGCAAAATTCAGACCATTTTGGATGTTCTGCTTCTGCTCCTGCTTTTCTGCCTCGTCCAGTTCGTCAAATCCCTCGCTGCAGCGTTCAAAGCGAAAGACCTTGACCTCCGGCTCAAGCCTTGTCAGGTACTCTGTATCCAACTGTCCTTTCATGAACTGCACCACATAGGCACTCTGTCCGTTACTTGCCTTGCGGATGGCATTGCCAAGTGCTGCGGATGTCTTTCCTTGTCCCTCTCCGTAATAAATCTGAATAATACCCTTATCCATAATTCCTCCTAGGTCGGTTGAAATTTAAAATACATCGCCAAGTGCACCCAGTTTACCACAGATTGTAAAATATGGCAATTATGTGAATTTTTAGTCCAATTCTTCAATCTTGCATACGGAAACTTCGTATGCAATTCTGCGTTCTGCCTCGTCTTCCGATAATTTCTTTACATATTCCCGGCTTTGGATACGACCGATCACGCTGACATGACTGCCGATCTCAAATGTCGTGGCATAACGGGCATTTCTGCCCCAACAGATGCATGGAATGTAATCTGATTTTCCATAAGAGCGGTTGACTGCCACCAAAAGATCTGCGATCTCCCGTCCAAGTGGCGTTTTACGATAGACCGGGGCTTTGCACACATAGCCATCCAGTGTGATGTAATTGCTCTTTCTTTCCTCATCCTCGTTTTCCATATATTCATCTACAAATTCAAGTTCCCTGACAAAGACAGATAAGATCAATCTGTTCTTTGTTTCTTCATGGCGATTATACGAGCGAAATTGTCCTGTCACATGGATCTTTTCACCAATATAAGACTGTGTCGTGTCAATTAATCTTTCAGATACCATGAGTGGAATGTAATCTGCATAATTGCTCAGACGGTTCACGGCTACTTCCACCACAAAAAAACCTTCCCCATACACCTCATGACTGTATGAAAAATCCGAAACAATTTCTCCCACGATTGATACCTGATTGTTTTCTAACACTTTATCTGCCATTTGATTAGCCTCTCCCTTCTTTTGGATCTTTCAATCTTTTCTCTATTATGGTTTACCATGTGCAAGGTAAAAAGTGACAGGCATTTTGTCGATAAACTTGTAAATCCCTAAATTTGTGGTAAACTAGTACAGTATGTGTAAATTTGTATTATATTAAGGAAAGACCTTATAGAAAGAAGGATGACATGAAGCAATCAAGAGATGACATTCGTAACATTGCCATTATCGCTCACGTCGATCATGGTAAGACGACACTTGTAGATGAATTATTAAAGCAAAGCGGTGTGTTCCGTGCCAATCAGGAAGTTGCGGAACGCGTGATGGATTCCAACGATATCGAGCGTGAGCGTGGTATCACCATTTTATCCAAAAACACAGCCGTTTATTATAAGGATACCAAGATCAACATCATCGACACACCGGGACATGCAGATTTCGGTGGCGAGGTAGAACGTGTCCTTAAAATGGTAGACGGCGTTGTCCTTGTCGTTGATGCCTTTGAAGGCGCTATGCCACAGACCAAGTTCGTGCTCATGAAGGCACTGGATCTGGATCTGCCGGTTATCGTATGTATCAACAAGATCGACCGACCGGAGGCAAGACCGGACGAAGTTATTGATGAGGTATTGGAACTTTTCATGGATCTGGATGCCTCTGACGAACAACTGGACTGTCCATTCGTTTATGCTTCCGCAAAGGAAGGCTTTGCTGTCTTAAATCTGGACGACGAAAGAAAAGACATGGTTCCTTTGTTTGAAACCATTTTAGATTATATCCCGGCACCGACCGGTGATCCTGACCTTGGTACACAGGTTCTGATCAGCACGATCGACTACAACGAGTATGTCGGACGTATCGGTATCGGAAAGGTAGACAATGGTTCTTTACGCATCAATCAGGAGGTTGCCGTTGTCAACCACCATGAGCCGGACAAGTTAAAGAAAGTCCGTATCAACAAGTTATATGAATTTGACGGTCTGGAAAAAGTTGACGTCGAGGAAGCTCGCATCGGTTCTATCGTTGCCGTATCCGGTATCGCAGATATCCACATCGGAGATACCATCTGCAATCCGGAAGATCCAAAGCCGATCCCATTCCAGAAGATCTCTGAGCCGACGATCTCTATGAACTTTATCGTCAATGACAGCCCGCTCGCCGGACAGGAAGGTAAATTTGTTACTTCCCGCCATATCCGCGATCGTCTGTTCAAGGAATTAAACACGGACGTTTCCCTGCGTGTCGAGGAAACCGATTCACCGGATTCTTACAAGGTTTCCGGACGTGGAGAATTGCATTTGTCCGTTCTGATCGAAAATATGCGCCGTGAAGGTTTTGAATTTGCCGTATCTAAGGCAGAGGTGCTTTATCACACCGATGAGAATGGCAAGAAGTTAGAGCCAATGGAGCGCGCATATGTCGATGTACCGGACGAATTTACCGGTGCCGTTATCGAAAAACTCAGCCAGCGTAAGGGCGAATTGCAGAACATGACCCCGATCACCGGCGGCTTTACCAGAATCGAATTTTTGATCCCGGCACGAGGTCTGATCGGTTATCGTGGCGAGTTCATGACCGATACTAAGGGAAATGGTATCATCAATACGATCTTTGAAGGCTATGCGCCATACAAGGGAGACATTGCTTACCGTAAGCAGGGATCTCTGATTGCCTTTGAGTCCGGCGAATCCGTGACTTATGGTCTGTTCTCTGCCCAGGATCGTGGAACACTCTTTATCGGACCTGGCGAAAGAGTCTATGCCGGTATGGTCATTGGTTCTTCTTCCCGTGCGGAAGACATCGAGTTGAATGTCTGCAAGAAGAAGCATCTGACAAATACCCGATCTTCTTCCGCAGATGAAGCACTGACACTGGTTCCGCCAAAGGTGCTTAGCCTGGAACAGGCGCTGGACTTCATCGATACGGATGAACTGCTTGAAGTAACACCGGAAAGCCTGCGTATCCGCAAGCGTATCCTGGATCCTACTTTAAGAAAGAGAGCCAACTTTAATAGGAAGTAAGGGGAATAAATAAACGCGTTTGGTCGATAGATTTCTATCAGCCAAACGCGTTTTTATTTATTCTCCGTAGAATCCTGTATCTGCGATCTCCTGCCATTAAGCAACATCTTCGATTTTCACCTCCTTGATCGGTGTCAAAAATTCATCTACATCATAATACATGATTATCAAGTATGGGAATCAAGTCAATATATTC
>CAVLBP010000121.1:0-6590 GCA_963661325.1 bacterium | reverse complement strand
CTGTAGACTTCTTCTGCCACGAAACTCATTGACTTGTGGATAATATGTGATGGTAATGCATCCCCGCTCGCGCTCAATCTCTTCTAATGTCGTCCTCTCTCCAAAATACAGCCCTTCCATATGGCTGCCATCCTCCCCCTGCAAGGTCAGCCGCAAAAACTGCTTTTGTTTGCCGATGGGCATTTTTCGCAGGATGCGGACATTTTTTTGCGCAAAGACCGGCTTGGGATTGCCATTTCCAAAAGGCTCTAGTCTTTCCAGTTGCCCGATCAGATCTTCGCTGATATAAGAAAAAGGCATAGGCACATCGATGTGGATGAGCGTCTGCATTTCTTCTTTTGTCATCTGCGTATTGGCATTGATGGCTGTCCGAAAGGCATCTATATTTTCGACCGGAAGAGACAGACCTGCCGCCATAGGATGTCCGCCAAATTTGCTAAAAAGTTCCTTGCACTTGCACATCTCATCATACATGGAAAAACCCTCGACAGACCTGCCGCTGCCTTTTGCCCCATTTCCGTCTGCCGCATCCACCAGAATAAAGGTCGGACGCTCATAACGTTCCCGGATGCGCCCGGCTATGATGCCTGCAACGCTCTCATGGACCTGTGGCAGATAGATGACTAAGACAGCCAGATCCTGATCTGCCGTCTGCTCGATCTGCGTGATCGCCTGCGTAACGCCCTGTTCGGTCATGACCTTTCTTTCTTCATTCAACTGACGCAATGTTTCCGCCAATCCGGCTGCGCTTTCTATATCCTCTGCCTCCAGAAGTTCCAAGGCCTTGGTGGCAGAATCCAGCCTGCCGCTGGCATTTAAACAGGGACCTAAGACAAAGCCGACATGATAGGCACTGATATCCTCCTGCGCAAGATCACAGCGTGCGATCAGAGTCTGCATCCCCAGATTCTTGGTATGGTGCAGCCGGTCTAACCCAAGGGCTACGATCGTTCTATTTTCTTCGACCAGTTCCATAACATCCCCGATCGTTGCAAAAGCCGCATTTTCAATAAAACACATGGCTTCCTGACGCGCAATGCCTGCCGCTTCATATAAGACCCAGATCACTTTCCATGCCACGACCGCGCCGCACAACTTTTTACACGGATACATGCAGTCCTCCCGCTTGGGATCGACCACGGCATCCGCCGGTGGCAGATGATAGACTTTTTTGCCATCGACCATTTCATAAGGCACCTCATGATGGTCCGTCACGATCACCTCTATGCCCGCCTCCTTGGCATAGGCGATGGCATCTGCTGCCGCGATCCCATTATCGCAGGTGATGACCAGACCGATTCCATCAGCCACGCACTTTTCCATCAGACGGATATTGACACCATAACCGTCCTCGATACGGTCGGGTATGGCATAATCTACGATCGCCCCCAGACGCAGCAGCCCCTGATGCAGAATATAGGTCGCCTGGATCCCATCAATATCATAATCGCCGATGATACGGATCTTTTTTTTCTCTTTTATCGCCTTTTGTAAAAGGGTGACCGCCACATCCATATCCTTTAAGGCTTTTCCATCCCCAAGGTCTTTTTCGCTGGGATGCAAAAATGCAGTAATGGCTGCATCCTCCGTCAAATCGCGATTGACGAGTATGCGCGCCACTACCGGATCGATCTGATATTTTTTGCCCATTGCGGTAAAATCTGCCCGCTTACTATACATGAGCCATTTCGCCATGTTTTCTTTCCTCTTTTCCTCTATTTGTAGTTTGTCGCAAGCGACCAGTCTCAGTGCTAAAATGTGCTTTCCGCACATTCCGTTCTATAATTCTGCAATGCCGGTAACTCCCACATAGATCTGGGAAATTTTATACCATGTACGATAGTCTACCACACCTGTTACCGGTAAGCCAAATACCGATTGAAAAACCCGCACGGATTCCGCTGTGAGAGGACCGTAAACGCCATCCTCACTGACGCGTGGGATCGCCGGATAATTTCTGGCGATTGCATTGAGTTGTTCCTGCAACTGCTGGACTTTGCTGCCGCTGGAACCGATCGACAATTCGCCCGGCCAGGATGTCGGTATACCGCTGATCTCTTCCGCCGTATTGATAAACATATTATTTCCATAATAATAACGGATGATCTCAATCGTGCGAAGCCCCTGATCTGCCAGTGCTTTTGAGCCCCATTGGCTCAGCCAGTTCGGACAGCGCACATTTTTCCCATCACAGTACTGGGTCAAGATCGGCTGTTTTACATTGGGACGCGATAAATAATTGGTATACATTTCATCCACGACCTGTGAGATGGACTCAAAGATTGTGCGTCCGTAAGACCATTTTTGATCGTAGGCAGTGGAGGATGTGATGGTAAAATCATAACCCTTGCCCCGATACCATTCGGTATAGACACGGTTTAGCGTAAAGGACATGATCGCCAGCACATTGGCACGGATGGCGGCGTCCGGCCATGTGGCGTAGATCTCACTGGATGCCACATTTTTGATGTAGTCCGGATAGGTCACGTAATAGTTTTGCGCACTGGAATCACTCGGAACGCCATCGTGAACGATCACATACTCCGGGATGACCACACGGCTCAAAACGATCTCGCCGGTCTCAGTCACCGGTTTAACTTCCGTTTCCGGCGTCTTTGGTGTGGATGGTACAAATAGCGTATTTCCCGGCACCACGATCTCCTTTGTGATCTCCGGTTCCTCTCCCCTCGGTGTCATAGGAAGCGGCTGCAAGGACAACTGGTCCGGCAAGACTTCCGCATCCGTCAATTCCAGCCGCTCGTAGCCTTCTGCCTCCACCACAATATTATACTGACTGTAAGGCATACCGACCGCCTGGGATTCCAGACTGTATTCCAGCGGCGGTGCCTGCAAGCGCAATTCCGGAATCTGTCCCGCCTCGTTTGACACATAACTTGCGATCTCTGCCCCATCACTTGCCCGGTAAACCGTGACCAAGGCTCCCACGATCGGACTCCGATCTCTTCTATCGTACAATTCCATCGACATCTCTCCCGAAGATGCAAAGAGGCTTTGCTCCGGTACTGTCATATCCATATGTTTTCTCCCATCGCACTTATCTCTTTACTATATGATGAAAGCGCAGGAAGGGTGACGCTTGAAGAATGTGTATGAAAAAAAGCGCTCCGCTATAAAAGCGAAGCGCCGTATATGTTCGATATGTGCCAAAGGGAACACTCCCTGTGGCAAAAGGAACGTCCCTATGCCAAGGCTGCTGTGATAATAGCCATAGAGTAAACTTCTGCGGCATTACATCCACGGGACAAGTCATTCACTGGAGCATTTAAGCCTAAAAGGATAGGGCCGTATGCTTCAAAGTTACCAAGTCTCTGCGCGATCTTGTAACCAATGTTACCGGCGTTGATGTCAGGGAAGATGAAGGTATTGGCATGTCCTGCAACTTCAGAATCCTTACACTTTGTACGAGCAACACGTGGAGATACTGCTGCATCGAACTGGATCTCACCTTCGATCGGAAGGTTCGGATATTTTGCCTTTGTCTTTGCTGCTGCATTGCGCATCTTGTCAACATCCTCGCCCTTACCGGAGCCAAGTGTTGAGTAACTAAGGAAGGCAACCTGTGGATCTACACCAAAGATTCTAGCACACTCTGCTGTCTCGCCTGCGATTTCTACCAATTCATCCTCTGTTGGGTGAATGTTGATAGCGCAGTCTGCCATAGCAAGTACTTCGTTCTCGCCTGTAGCAGCAGGACGAACCATGATAAAGCAAGAAGATACGATAGAGTTGCCCGGCTTTGTCTTAATCAACTGCAAAGCAGGTCTTACGGTATCTGCGGTAGAATAAGTTGCACCACCAAGTAAAGAATCAGCAACGCCCATCTTTACAAGCATGGTACCAAAATAGTTTGCCTGTGAAAGAATGCCTCTTGCCTGCTCCGGGGTAACACCCTTTTTCTTTCTCAGTTCACAGAACATCTCGATCATCTCGTCCATTCTGTCATAATTTGCAGGATCAATGATCTCTGCGCCACGGATATTGAATCCGCTCTTTTCTGCTGCTGCTTCTACTTCTTCCGGCTTGCCGATCAAGATCGGAGCCAAGAAATTAGATGCAAGAAGTCTTGAGGATGCCTCAAGAATACGAGGATCAGTTCCTTCTGTGAAAACGATCTTCTTTGGGTTTTCTTTTAAAATGTCAATTAACTGTCCAAATCCAAACATAACTGTTTCCTTTCATACAAATTATTTCTTATTTTCCATCCATCATTCTAACACGCTCGGATTATTTTTCAATCGCTTTCGCGCAAAATCATGTTTTTTCTACAAGACAATAGTTAGTTTATACAAACCTGATAGATTTCTTCCAGGACCTCCGGCAGGTCTTTCGGGTCAATCGCCGTATAATTGATGATAAAGGTGTGCAGGATCACCTGTCCACCGTCATAGGTATAATCGCTCATGCCCCGCAGGCGGATGCCTCTTTTTTTCAACTCTTCCTTGATGACGCTGTCCTCTTTTTGCGTTTCAATATGTAAAAGAAAATGCAATCCGGCATCCTCCTCATAGATGGATGCCATCTGCCACAGACGGCTTTCCCTTAGTTTGGCAATGACCATGTTTCGATGGTTCTTATAAAAATTGCGCATACGGTTGATGTGCTTTTCAAAATATCCCTGTTGTAAAAAGGCAGCCAGGGTGTACTGCTCAAAATTTGACACCGTACAGGCATAAAAGCCTAAATTCTCTTGGAATTTACCGACCAGCGTTCGGGGCAGGACCATATAACTGATACGAATGGATGGTGTCAGACTCTTGGAAAAAGTATTCAGATAGATCACGCGCCCCGCCCCATCAATACTTTGCAAGGTCGGAATCGGCAGACCGCCAAAACGAAACTCACAATCATAATCGTCCTCAATGATATAGCGTCCCTCTTTTTCGGCTGCCCAGGCAAGCAGTTTCTGCCGTCTGCTGATAGGCATGACAATACCGGTCGGGAAATGATGGGTCGGCGACGTATGGATGATCTCCACCTTTTGTTTTCTAAGCGATTCTATGGAAAGTCCATGTGCATCCAGATCCACATAGCGGTAGTCCACGCCATTGTGCGCATAGATCTTTGCCAGTTTTTGATAGCCCGGATTTTCGATGCCATAGACCTGCTCTCTCCCCAGAAGTTGGATGAGCAGATGGTACAAATACTCCGTTCCCGCCCCGATCACGATCTGTTCCGGCAAAATACGCATGCCACGGAAATGATACAGATGGTCAGCGATCGCCTGCCGCAGTTCATAAACGCCTTGCGGTGGCGATGGTAAAAGGACGTCTTTCGATTGATCGCTTAATACGGCACGCATCAGGTGCGACCATGTACTCATGGGGAAGCGTTCCCGGTCTACATGGTTGGATGCGAAATCCATCCGCCAGTTTGCCTTTGTTTCCTCAGGGCTGGCATCGTCCCCCTCCGTAAAATTTTCCGCCGTAGGATCCTCTTGTAAAGGCTCTGTCCGGTAGGGCTGCACCGCCGCCACATAATAGCCTTTTTTCTCCACAGCATAGATATAGCCCTCCACCAACAACTGCTCGTAGGCACTGGCAATGGTCATCACAGAAAGCCCCAACTGCTTGGCAAAAGCCCGCTTGGACGGCAGGTGTTCCCCCTCTTTTAGCCTTCCTTCCTCAATATCTTCTTTCAATAATTCATATAAATATTGATAGTAGGGTTTTTCGCCCCGTTCTTCAAAAGTGTAGGTAAGCATATATTCCTCTTTTTCTTTTTTGCAAAAATGCCTTTTCCCAGTATTTCTCTAGGTTTTTCGGCATTTTCTAATCTGGTATGGTCGAATTTGTTCAAAATGGTTATTTTCACATAACCAATTATGCATATAATGATACTCAGTTACTCGCACAAAAGCAAGACTTTTGACAAGATAAGAGAAAGAAGAGGGAAAATATGAAAACGAAAAAATTGATTTTTGCAGCTTTATTTGCAGCACTTACCTGTGTTGCTACCATGATCATCAAGGTGCCGACACCTACCATGGGTTATATCCATCCAGGTGATTCTATTGTACTCTTGTCAGGCTTTTTACTTGGACCACTTTATGGCGGACTTGCAGCCGGTATTGGTTCTATGTTCTCTGACTTATTTGGCGGATACTTTTCCTATGCACCGGCAACCTTTGTCATCAAGATGCTTACCGCTGTATTTGCCAGCCTGGTTTATCGTGCTTTTACCAAGAAACTTTCCGAAGTTTCCGGTGGCAAGCAGGCAGCCTTTACCGCGATCAGTGGTGTCGTTGGCGAAGCCTTCATGGTATTGGGATACTTTGTATTTGAAATCTTTTTGATGGCACTCGCAGCAGGCGATGGTTTCTCAAACACAAGCCTTGCCGCAGGTCTGGCATCCTCAGCCAGCGGTGTTCCGTTCAACATCGTGCAGGGACTCTTTGGTGTGATCCTTTCCACCATCCTGTATCCACTCTTGAAGAAACCGCTTGCACAGTATTCTAAGTAATTTTTGGGGGAGTAAATTCATTTTCATTTGCAAATTTTACATTCTTACATATAATACTATATAGCATTTAATGCGTCCCCGTGTGCAGTTCTCCTACCACCACAGGGACG
>CAVLBP010000120.1:0-6709 GCA_963661325.1 bacterium | reverse complement strand
TGCCATGCAGTCCGTAGAACAAAAGGGCTATGGGGTGGTATCGCCGGAATTGTCCGATATCACCATGGAAGAACCGGTACTCATCCGTCATGGCAATAAATTTGGTGTCAAGATGAAAGCCTTATCGCCATCCATTCATATGATCCGTGCCAATATCGAGACAGAGATCGCACCGATCGTAGGCAGTGAGCAGCAGGCGCAGGATCTGATCGACTATATCAAGGAGGGACAAAAGACCAAGGAAGGCGTCTTTGAGACCAATATCTTCGGCAAGTCGGTCGGCGAGTTGATGGAGGACGGCATGCGCAGTAAGATTGCTGCCATGGATGACGAATGTCAGTTGAAATTGCAGGACACCATGCAAAAGATCGTCAACGACAACAATGGTGGATTGATCTGCATTATTATATAGATACAAAATTTGATAAATTACTACACATTTTTAAATGCATGTGGAAGATTGTTTATATTTCTTAAAAAAGTTTGAAAAATTATTAACAAAGTGTTAAAATCTAAGTCGAAATAGGGGGGAGTTCCCCAAAACATAATGTATAAATTATTAGTAAAGGAGGAGAACGTTATGTTATTCCAGATTCACGACATGTCTCAGCTTCTTGGTTGGGTACTTGTATTTGCAGGTCTCATTATCATGAATGAGATAGGACGTCGTACCAAGTTTGGCGGAATACTTCTTTTTGTGATTGTTCCTGTCATTCTTACAGTTTATTTCATCCTTGCACATGTGGGGCTATTTGGCGGTTCAGCGAATCCTACAGTTGCTTATATGGATGGTTGGTTCCATTACTTCAAACTTTATGCAGCAGACATCGGATGTGTCGGCTTCATGATGATCAAGTACAAATGGGGCATTGGTAAGGAAAAGTGGTTCGCATGGTTCCCATGGTTTATCGTTGCAGCTAATATCCTTATCGCAGTTGTTTCAGATCTTGAGTCAGCAGTTGCAGCTTATGGCATCACAGGTGATTTCTCTGGTGCTTGGTGGGCTTCAAACGAAGGCGTATTCATCTACGGTGGTTGGTGGAACATCGTTAATGCCATTGCAGGACTTATCAATATCTTCTGTATGACAGGTGTTGTTAATCTTTACACATCAAAAGACAAGAACCAGAGCGATATGCTTTGGCCGGATATGACAGTATGGTTTATCGTTGCTTACGATATCTGGAACTTCGAGTATACATACTCTAACCTTCCTACCCATACATGGTACTGTGGTGTAGCACTTCTTCTTGCTCCTACATTTGCAAACGCACTTTGGAACAAGGGTGGCTGGATCCAGAACAGAGCAAATACACTTGCTCTCTGGTGCATGTTTGCTCAGGTTGTACCTACATTCCAGCTTAAGGCTCCGTTCTCAGTACTTCCATCTGTATATGGTGGCGCTGCAAATGACCTTACTGCACATGATCTTTACGTTTCAGCAATGGAAGTTTACAATGCAGGTCAGGGTAAGACAGCAGAAGCCGGAAAGGCTATTGCAGAATTTGGCATTACAGCAAATCCTACAGCACAGGGCTTTGTAGCCATGCTTGCTATTGTTGCTAACGTTATTTGTATCGCTGTTATTATCAAGCGCTCTATTGAAATGGGCAAGAATCCATATTCAAATGATGTTTGGGCTGGTACAAAAGATTACGAAGAAGCTTTGGCAAGAGCAGCAAAGTAATTTACTTTGTATAAGATACGATAAGTATGACGAGAGGTCGGGCAGTATTGCCCGGCTTCTTTTTTTATGTTAGACTTAGAAGTAAATTTGAAGAAGATGGAAAGTGGAGGAGAAGGGATGAATCCAGTATATGAAAAACTTTGTGCCTGCTTTGAAAGCATCCGTGCGCGTATTCCTTTTACACCGGAAATCGCCTTGGTGCTTGGATCCGGGCTTGGCAATTATGCAAGCAAAATGGAAGTGGTCGAGCGGATTCCTTATGGGGATATTGCGGGATTTCCGGTATCGACTGCACCGGGACATGTCGGTCAGTTTGTTTTTGGATATGTCGAGGGGGCACCGGTCGTTGCCATGCAGGGACGTGTGCATTATTATGAGGGCTATGATATGACCGATGTGGTACTACCAATCCGTCTGATGAAGATGATGGGGGCTAAAGTCTTATTTTTGACCAATGCAGCAGGCGGTATCCGACAGGGATTCTCTGCGGGAGATCTCATGCTGATCACGGGACAGATCGCGACTTTTGTACCGTCGCCACTGCGTGGTGCCAATATCGCAGAATTGGGGAATCGTTTTCCGGATATGAGCCATATCTATGATGAGGACTTGCAGCAGGTCATCCGCAAGTCTGCCTGCCAGTTGGATATTCCTTTGCGTGAGGGGACTTATATCCAGTTGCCGGGACCAAATTATGAGTCACCGCAGGAGATCGGTATGTGCCGCGTTTTAGGGGCAGATGCCGTAGGGATGAGCACGGCTTGCGAAGCCGTCGCTGCCAATCATATGGGGATGAAGATCGTCGGGATCTCCTGTATTTCCAATCTGGCGGCAGGGATTTCACCACACCCTCTGACCGAGGAAGAGGTGATCGAAGCCGGAAAGATGGTCGAGCGTGATTTTTCCGCACTGGTGACCTGCGCTATAGGTCATATACATGAAGTGGTCGGATAGAAAGTGGCGCAACATGGGGATGGAAGTCATGTCATAGAATATGAGAAAGGATGTTTAGGGGGATGAATATACGTTTTTACAATGCAAAGATGCTCTTGCCGGGACAGGGGCATGGTTTTGAGATCAAAGAAGGAGAATTGTGGATCAAGGGCAATGAGATCTGCTATATTGGGGATGGCAAGGATCTGACTCAGGTCTTTTCGGCAGATGAGATCGTGATCTGGGATCGCGAGATTGATGCCAAAGGCAATCTTTTGATGCCCGGCTTTAAGGATGCGCATACGCATACGGCAATGACGTTTTTGCGGTCATATGCCGATGATCTGCCTTTGCAGCGCTGGTTAAATGAGGCGGTATTTCCGCGTGAGGGTCAACTGACGGCAGATGATATCTACTGGCTGGATATTTTGGGTATCATGGAATATCTGACGAGTGGTATTACGGCGAATTTTGATATGTACTTTTTCCCAGAGTCAAATGCCAAGGCTTCGATCGACTGTGGTTTTCGGACGGTACAGACATCGGGATTCAACAATTTTTCCAGCAGTCTGGAAGAACTGGAAGAAGACTATTACCGCGTGAATGAGATGGGAGAACTGGCTTCCTTTATTCTTGGTTTTCACGCAGAATATACGACCTCAAGAGACCGCATGGAGGGACTTGCAGCACTTGCCAACAAGGTCAAGTCTCCGGTCTTTTTACACAATGCCGAGACGGCGCTTGAGGTAAAAGAATGCAAGGAAAGATGGGGCATGACACCGACCGGTCTGACGGATGCTCTTGGCATGTATACCTATGGCGGAGGCGGCTATCACTGTATCCATATGGAGGACGGCGATTTTGAGATCTTTAAGAAACGGCATCTGACCGCTGTGACCAATCCGGCATCCAATTTAAAACTTGCCAGTGGTATTGCACCGATCAAGCGTTATCTGGATGAGGGGATCGCACTTGCCATCGGCACAGACGGTCCGGCAAGCAATAACTGTCTGGATATGTTCCGGGAAATGTTCCTTACGACCGCACTTGCCAAGGTAAAGGAGCAGGATGCGGCTTGTGTTCCGGCAGAAGAGGTACTTTATATGGCAACGGCGGCAGGCGCACAATGTATGGGACTGGCAGACTGCGATAGTCTTGCTGTGGGCAAAAAGGCGGACATGGTCATGATCGATCTGATGCAGCCTAATATGCAGCCGGAAAATGATCTTGTAGGGAATATCGTTTACAGTGGCAGCAAACAGAATGTGATCATGACCATGGTAAACGGACGTATTCTTTATGAAAACGGACAGTTTGAGATCGGTTTTGATCCAAAAGAGATCTACGCCAAGGCAAATGCCATTATCGGGCGCATGAAATAAAAAAGAAAGAGGACTGATTATGTTACGGGTTACTTATGTTTGGCACTCGTGTTTTGTAGTAGAACTGGATAAGAGCATTCTGGTCTTTGACTATTTTCCAAAGGAAGCCGTAGAGACGGTACATTTTGAGGGAAAGATGCCGGAACTGGATGCAAATAAGCATATTTATGTCTTTGCCAGCCACAGCCACAAGGATCACTTTTCCCTGGAGGTCTTGCGCTGGCGGGAAAAATATCCGCAGATCACCTATATTTTTTCAAAGGATATCCGCTTGGGACGGGCATATCTTTTGCGCAATGGCTTTGACCCGGAGATCAAAAAGCAGATCCATTTTGTATCGGTCATCGAGAAGTATGAGATCGGCGATCTGGTGGTAGAGACGCTGCGGTCGACGGATGCAGGCGTGGCATATCTGGTGCAGGCAGATGGGCTTAGCATTTATCATGCCGGTGATCTGCACTGGTGGAATTCCGGTATGGAAGGCGAACTTTACACAAAGACTTATGGGGATGCCTACAAGCGTGAGTTGAACCGCATCAAGAACCGTCACATTGATCTGGCATTTGTGGTCTTGGATCCGCGCCTAGGGGATGCCTACTATCTGGGCATGGAATACTTCCTCAAAAATATGGATGTGGATCTGGTATTCCCGATTCATATGTGGAAGCGGTATGACCTGATCGACCGCTTCAAGCGCAGACCGGAACTGGTCGGACTGTCACAAAAGGTGGTCGATATTGACCGGGAAAATATCATATTTGACTTGAATTAGAAAAAAGGAGAAAAGAAAATGCATGTTACAATTTTTACAGACGGTGCAGCAAGAGGCAATCCTGACGGACCGGGAGGCTATGGCGCGATCTTACAGGTGAGAGACAGTGCGGGCAATCTGCACGAAAAGGAGTTATCCTGCGGCTATAAGAAGACCACCAACAACCGCATGGAACTTTTGGGCGCCATCCGTGCCCTGGAGGCACTCAATAAGCCTTGTCAGGTGACTCTGTATTCCGACTCTAAATATGTGGTGGATGCTTTCAATCAGCATTGGGTAGACAACTGGCTGAAAAAGAATTGGGTCAAATCTGACAAAAAACCGGTTAAAAATGTGGATCTTTGGAAGGCACTTCTGGCCGCAAAGACACCGCATGAGGTGGAGTTTGTCTGGGTCAAAGGGCATGACGGTCATCCGGAAAATGAGCGGTGTGACCGTCTTGCTACAAGTGCAGCAGACCAGCCCACCGCTCTTTTGGAGGATGATGTAGAATTGACTGCAGATAGATAAAAATCCTAATACTGATATTTTTTCTGCTTGGTAAGGAAAAAGAATACTGTGATACAAAAAGCTAGGGCTTCGGCGACGAGCACAGCACACCATACGCCGTTGATTCCAAATAGTGCAGGCAGGATCAGGATAGCAGCAACCTCAAATACCAGAGTTCTCATAAAGGAAATAATGGCAGATACCATGCCGTTGTTTAAGGCGGTAAAGAAGGAAGAACCATAAACATTAAATCCTTTTAAGAGATAGGCAAAGGCATAGATTGTAAATCCGTGAATAGTCATTGCCATCAATTTCTTGTCATAACTTACAAAGAAGGCAGCCAAAGGCTGTGCAAAAATATGAGAGAAGAGAGTCATACACAAGCCGGAGATGGCGATGAGAGTAAGACTCTTTTTTTTCATGTTTTTCAATTCCTCGTGATGACCGGCGCCATAGTGGAAACTGACAATAGGTGCGCTGCCAAGAGAGTAGCCCAAAAAGACAGCAACGAAAGCAAAATCAACATACATGATGGTGCTGTATGCTGCTACGCCATCCTCACCGGCGATCCGCATCAATTGTGAGTTGTAAAGGACAGTTACAACGGAACTGGAAAGATTTGTCATCAGTTCGGAAGAACCGTTGGCGCAAGTCTTTAATAGGGCTCTGCTATCAAAGTGAGTTTTTCCAAGGTGTAAAAGACTGGTATTTTTTCCGGAGAAATAAAGGATGGGACTTAGCCCACCGACGACTTCACCGCAGACGGTTGCTATGGCAGCCCCCTTTAAGCCCCAACCAAAGACAACTACAAAAAGGAAATCTAAAATCATATTGGTAAGGCCTGCCGAAACGATAACTCCAAGACCAAGTTTGGGCTTTTCTGCTGTAATGAAAAAGCACTGAAAGACATTCTGCAACATAAAAAACGGCATAGATAAAAAACAGATGTGTCCATACAGATTACACATGGTCAAAAGCTCCCCTGTAGCGCCAAAGAGCCGGGACATGGTTGGCACAAAAAGAAAGCCTATGATGGAAAAAATAGTGCCAAATCCTGCAGTGGCATAGACGATCATGGAAAAATGTTCGTTGGCAAGTTTTTTATCACCCTCGCCCAGAATACGGCCGACCAGAGCGCTTCCACCGGTACCCATCATAAATCCTAGGGTGCTGATGGCCATGATATAAGGGTAGATCAGATTGATGGCTGCAAGGGCAGTTTTTCCTGCAAAGTTGGAAACAAAGAGACCGTCCACTACACTGTAGATGGAAGTGAAGATCATCATCACAATGGAAGGCAGGACAAAGCGCAATAGTTTTTTATAAGTAAAATGTTCTGATAATTGAATTTTCATAAAAATAATCCTTTCGATAGGTGTTTCTTGTTAAATTTGGGAAAGTGCCTGACGCAGATGTTCCAGATAGAGGTTGTTTAGATAAAGCAGT
>CAVLBP010000119.1:0-6798 GCA_963661325.1 bacterium | reverse complement strand
AAATAGATCACGGATGCCACGATCACGATCATAGGTCCGGTCGCCACATTGGTAAAATAAGAAATGACCAATCCCACGATCCCGGAAAAGAGACTAAAGATCACGGCATAGAGGTGATATTCCTGCATGTTTTCCGATATATTCCGGCTGGATGCCGCAGGCAGGATCAAAAGCGCATTGATGAGCAGAATGCCGATCCACTTGATCGACAATGTCACAATAAGGGCAATGATAATGGCAAAGATATCCTCCACCAGGCGAACGGAGATATTGCGGCTCTTTGCCAAGGACGCATGGATGCTGATGGCATTTAACTTGTTGATGGCAAAGCACCAGAATATCAGTGTCACCGCAAAAATAAGGATCAGATAGATGATCTCCCGCGTGGAAATGCTCAGGATATCCCCCACCAAAATAGCGGAATACTTGCTAAAATTGCCCCCCTTGGATAAGATCGCCAGACCGATCGCCGTACTGCAGCTGGCAAAAACAGAAATAATGGTATCGGTCGCTGCCAGATTTTTTCGGTTGATCTGATTTAAAAGAAAGGCAAATACAATGGCAAACAGCACCATGGACAGATTGGTGTCGCTGATACCGCAGACCACACCGATCGCAATACCGGTCAGGGCGGAGTGTCCCAATGCATCCGAAAAATATGCCATCTTCTTATGGACGATCATAGTGCCCAAGATGCCTAAAAGCGGCGTGATGATCAGGATGGCAAGAAAGGCACGACGCATAAAATCATATTGGAATAATTCTGTAAAATAACCTGTCATCATGCTTCCTCCTTCTTTCCTTTATAGCCAGCCTCATAAGGGGCTTCTTTCGCTTCCACCTTGCGCACATGACCTACATTGTTGCCATAGGCATAGGTCGCATCACCAAAGACACGATGGAATGCCTGGCTTTCGTAGACTTCCTTTGGGTTGCCGTCTGCCGTGACGGTCTTATCAATCAGAACGACCTTATCGGCATACTTTGCCACATAGTCCAAATCGTGTGAGATAATGATGATCGCCATATCGTAATTTTTGCGCAGATAATCCATCTTTTCATAAAAAAGATCCATACCGTTTTTGTCAATTCCGGACACCGGCTCATCCAAAAGCAAAAGGTTTGGCTCGTCCATGACAGCAAGTGATAATAAGACACGCTGCAATTCTCCACCGGAAAGTTTGCCGATCGGCTGGTCGATCAGATGGTCTGCCTCAAACTCCGCCAGGGCTTCCTTGATCTCATGATATAACTTTTTGTTCTTCAAAAAGACCGGATAATCATAGCGGAAACTCGTGATCAGGTCATAGACATTCATAGGTGTATTTGGTTCCAAGTTCAAAGACTGCGGCACATAACCGATCTTCATTTTTTTAATTTTTCCATTTTCGGTATCGGAAAAAGTAATACTTCCCGTGTGCGGAATGTCTCCCAAGATTGCCTTGAGCAGGGTAGACTTTCCCGCACCATTTCGTCCGATGAGCGCCGTCAGGCTGCCACAGTGAATATGCAGATTGATATGCTCCAACACGACCTGATCGCCAAAGGACACGCCGATATCTTTCATCTTGATACAGTGAAAACCACATGGTTTTTTGATCTTATGCATAAATACTATCTCCTATCTCGCAGCAAAAGCCATCTGTATGGCATCCAGATTTTCCTGCATGTGCTCTATATAACTGTCCTTGTCATAGTCTCCCCTGACCAGTGTTTCCACATAGACGGTATTGGCTGCGGTCTCCGCATCCACCATATCACCCATCTCCTTGCCATAGACATCGTCTGCAAAAACGACCCGGATACGGTCTTTTGCAATGGCAGACATGACATCCGACACCTCACCGGCACTGACCTGTCGTTCCTCGTCCAGATCTAAGACGTAAGACACCTTCAGATGCAGATCTTCTGCCAGATATTCATAGGCTTCCTGAAAAAGCACAACAGACCGCCCCTCGGTATATTGGGTCATTTCTTCTTCCTGCTTTTCCAAGGCCTGTAACTTCTTCCGGTATGCCTTGGCATTTTTTGTGTATGCCTTGCTATGGTCTGTATCCGCTGCCGCCAGTCCTTCTGCAATATTTTCCACCTGTTTTTCATGTAATGCAGGACTCATCCATGCATGGGCATTATCCTCGATCAGATCCAGTCCCTGGCTTGCATTGATGATGGTCAGATTCGGGCATGCCTTCGCCACATCGGTAAGGAAGTTCTCGATCCCACCGCCATTGACGATAAAGACATCTGCTGTCTGCAAGAGTTTCATGTCTTCCGGGGTCAACTGGTAATCATGCAGGCAGCCGGTCTGCGGCTCGCTCAGATTTTCCAGATGGATGCCATCCACACCATCGCAGACATTCAAAGCAGCGATATACATGGGATAAAAGGATGTGACTACCGTCAGATCCTCTGCATTTCCATTTTTTTCCTGTTTCTGATAAATAAAAAAAGTACAGCCAAATGCCACCACAAAAATGGTGGCAAGCAGCGTACTTACAAATAATCCTTTATGCCTCTTCTTCATTCTCAATCACCTGATCCATAAAATCCCAGATTATATCTCTTCCCTGTTTTGTCTCCGCAGAAAATGGAACGATAATGGTCTCTTTATCCGCACCCAATCCCTGACGGATGATCTTGAGCTGTTTATCAATCTGGCTTCGCTTGATCTTGTCCAACTTGGTCGCAATAACGATCGGATCATATCCTACATATGCCATCCACTCAAACATCTGCTTGTCATTGGCAGACGGCGCGTGACGGATATCTACCAGCAGAAAGACCGCACGCAGTTTGTCTGAAGTATTCAGATAGCGCTCGATCATCTGCCCCCATGCCTCCCGTTCCTTTTCGGAAGCCTTGGCATAACCATAGCCCGGAAGGTCTACCAGATAGATTTCTTTATTGATATTATAAAAATTGATCGTCTGTGTCTTGCCCGGCTGTGCCGATGTACGCGCCAATGACTTACGCATCATAAGCGCGTTGATCAGTGACGATTTGCCGACATTGGATTTGCCCGCAAATGCCACTTCCGGCAGTTGATTGTCCGGAAGCGTACTCGTCACACCACAGACCGTCTCCAGTTCCACATTCTTAATGACCATTATGCACTCTTCTCCTGCTTCTCTTCGATAGATGCGATGTCTCCCACTTTATCCTCCAGGATCAGATTCTCATCTACCATCTCTTTGGTAACATGCACGTTTGTGATCGTCTTATCGGATGGCACCTCATACATGGAGTCCATCATGACATTTTCTAAGATCGCACGCAGTCCTCTCGCACCGGTCTTACGCTCGATAGACTTTCTGGCAACCTCTACCAGAGCATCATGATCGAAAGACAAGTCGACATCATCCATCTTAAAAAGTGCCTGATACTGCTTGACCAGACTGTTCTTTGGCTCGGTCAGAACACGCACCATATCTTCCTCTGTCAATTCCTGCAAGGAAACATTGATCGGCACACGTCCGATAAACTCAGGGATCAGACCAAACTTGATGAAATCCTGTGGCAATACCTGCTTTAAGAGGGTAGACAGATCATCCTGGCTGCGTTCTTTGACCTCTGACTGGAAACCAATGACATTGCTGTCCAATCGTTCAGAAATGATCTTGTCCAGACCTTCAAAAGCCCCGCCGCAGATAAAGAGGATATTCTTGGTGTCGATGGAGATCAACTCCTGCTGCGGATGCTTACGTCCCCCCTTTGGCGGCACGCTGGCAACCGTTCCCTCGATCAACTTGAGGAGTGCCTGCTGCACGCCTTCACCGGAAACATCTCTTGTAATGGAAACATTCTCAGATTTCTTGGTGATCTTATCGATCTCATCAATATAGACAATACCCATCTCGGCTGCCTGGATATCGAAATCTGCCGCCTGGATCAACTTGAGCAGGATATTCTCTACATCTTCACCTACATAGCCTGCTTCTGTCAATGTCGTAGCATCAGCGATGGCAAACGGTACACCAAGGACACGGGCAAGTGTCTGTGCTAACAGTGTCTTTCCGCTACCGGTCGGCCCCAGCATGAGGACATTGCTCTTTTGCAATTCAACTTCAATGTCCTGTCCGGATGTGATACGCTTGTAATGATTATATACAGCGACAGACAGTACCTTTTTCGCCTCATCCTGACCGATGACATAGTCATCCAGAAAGGCTTTGAGTTCCTGTGGTGTCAAAAGATTGATCTCAAATTCCTCATTTGCATTTCTTTTAGGGTATGATCGTTTTCCTTCCTGCTCCGGCTCGTCATAGTCCGGCATCAGCCCCTTTTCCATTAAATCTTCTTCTATGATCTCTGTGCAGATGTCTACACATTCATCGCAGATAAATGCCCCATTTGGACCTGCGATCAACTTGTGTACCTGATTTTGTGTTTTACCACAAAAAGAACATCTGACCATCTTATCGTCATTCATTCTTCCTGCCATTTTACTTCTCTCATTTCCTTATGATATGCACATTGAGGGTATCCCATACGGGGTACCCTCTTATGCATTACTCTTTCTTTGTGATGATTCCATCGATCAAGCCATAATCTAAGGCTTCATCTGCGCTCATCCAATGATCTCTCTCTGTGTCTGCTGCCACAACTTCGTATGGCTTTCCTGTGTTGTCTGCTAACATCTGATTCAACTTTTTCTTTGTCTTTAAGATGTTCTCTGCAGCGATCTGGATCTCTGTCGCCTGACCCTTGGCACCACCGGATGGCTGGTGAATCATGACTTCCGCATTCGGAAGTGCAAAACGTTTGCCCTTGGCACCACCGGCTAAGAGGAATGCTCCCATACTTGCCGCCATACCAATACAAATCGTAGATACATCACACTTGATATACTGCATGGTGTCATAGATGGCCATGCCCGCAGTCACCATTCCGCCTGGGGAATTGATGTAAAGATGGATGTCCTTGCTCGGGTCTTCTGACTCCAAGAACAATAACTGTGCAACTACAAGGCTTGCAGTTGTCTCGTTTACTTCCTCCCCAAGAAAGATAATTCTATCTTTCAGCAATCTGGAATAGATATCGTAGGAACGTTCTCCTCTACTATTCTGCTCAATGACATAAGGTATTGTTGCCATATTATGAACCTCTCTTTCCTGACTTTATTACGTCTGATTACTCAGCGTCTTTTGTCTCGTCAGCCTTCTTTGTTGTCTTCTTCGCTGTTGTCTTTTTGGCGGTAGTCTTCTTTGCCGGCTCTTTCTCTTCGTCAGCGGCTGCCTTCTTTGTGGTTCTCTTTGCTCTTTCCTTGACATTCTCCATGATGAAGTCTGCTGCCTTCTGGATAGCGATATCCTTCTTCATAGATTCTCTCTCAGCATCCTGGATGTATTCCTTAACCTTGTCAATTTCCATGCCGTATGCTGCTGCCATCTTTTCGATCTCAGCATCTACATCAGCATCGGTAACTTCAAGATTTTCGTCCTTAGCGATCTGCTCTAATACGAGTGATGACTGGATTCTCTTAACAGCATCCGGGCGAACCTGCTCCTTGAACTTATCCATGGTCATGCCGGTAAACTGCATGTACTGCTCCATAGAAAGGCCCTGCTGCATCATGTTATTTGCAAAATCATTGATCATGCTGTTGACCTGATTGTCGATCATTGCTTCTGGGATGTCCATCTTAGCATCATCGATGATCTTTTCGATTGCTTCATCTTCCTTTGTGCGGTGTGCATCTGCTTCCTTGCGCTCTGTCAGTTTCATCTTGACATCTTCCTTGTACTCAGCAAGGGTATCGAACTCAGATACATCCTGTGCGAACTCATCATCAAGTTCCGGTAATTCTTTAGCCTTTACTTCATGGATCTTAACCTTGAATACTGCTGGCTTTCCGGCAAGTTCTTCTGCCTGATACTGGTCTGGGAAAGTAACCTTTACTTCTACGTCATCTCCGGCAACCTTGCCTACTAACTGATCTTCAAAGGTATCGATGAAAGAATGAGATCCGATCTCTAAGTCGTAGTTCTCGCCCTTTCCGCCTTCAAATGCCACATCATCTACAAATCCTTCAAAATCGATCACTGCGGTATCACCATTCTCGATCGGACGCTCTACAGAAACAGTTCTTGCGTTGTTGTTTCTCTGTGTCTCAACCTCTGCGTCTACTTCTTCATCAGAAACGCTTGTATCGATCTTGGTAACGGTAACGCCTTTATACTTGCCAAGTGTAACTTCCGGCTTAACAGCAACTTCTGCTGTATAGATAAATGGCTTACCCTTCTCTAACTGTACGACATCGATAGATGGCTGTGAAACGATCTCAAGACCACTCTCATCATATGCCTCAGGATATGTCTCCTGTAAAAGGATGTTGGCTGCATCTTCGTAGAATACTTCTACGCCATACATCTTCTCAACCATGGCTCTCGGAACCTTGCCCTTACGGAATCCCGGCATAGAGATGCTCTTCTTCTGCTTGTTGTATGCAGCGTCAAGTGCCTTCTCTAAACGCTCAGCCTCAATCTCAACTGTGAGTTTTGCCATATTCTTCTCTAATGTTTCAACCTGTACACTCATTTAATTCATTTCCTCCTTAAAATTGTAACTCATGTACTAATCACCTATAATAGAACTTCTATTATAAAAAGGACATTCAGCCCTTGTGCAGTCATTGGGATATTATATCACACCATATTTTAAATAGCAATAAGGAAAACCAATGAAAAATAGGGGCTTTTCAAGGCATCCAGGCCTCGAAAAACCCCATTTGTTTTTTCCTGTCAAAAATTATGCTTGTGTTTGATTTGCCGGGTTGCGGGAACTGTCTTTCCACAGACG
>CAVLBP010000118.1:0-6883 GCA_963661325.1 bacterium | reverse complement strand
AGGCTTAACCAAAGCGGTTTGAAGGAAATCTGTATGAAATTTTGAAGGTGTTATAAAATTTATATTTGCATTACATCCTATAATCTAGTATTATAGGATTTGTGATATATAGGGGATTAGTTCATCGGTAGAATAAGAGTCTCCAAAACTCCAGAGCCGGGTTCGATTCCTGGATCCCCTGTTATGTATGACCCCTGAGATGTTGTATGACAATGTTTCAGGGGTCTTTTGTTATTGCGATGAGAGAAAAGTAGATGGAAAGAGAGGATAATAACCGTGAAAAATACAAGAAGAGGAATCCGGATTGTCTTTAATTCACCTGTGATCTTAGGATTTGTTTTATTATGTTTTCTGGTTACCTTATTAAACGAACATACCGGCGGAAGAAGCAATCAGATCTTATTTGTGACCTATCATTCTTCCTTAAAGGATCCCCTGACCTATGTCCGTTTTTTTACACACGTTCTGGGACATTCCGGCTGGGATCATTTTCTGGGAAATATGACCTATATACTTTTGCTGGGACCAATGCTGGAAGAAAAATATTCGTCACAAAATATTTTGAAAGTTATCGTGATCACAGCACTTGTGACAGCCCTGATCAATTATATCTTTTTCCCGGGCGTAGGTCTGTGTGGAGCCAGTGGCATTGCTTTTGCCTTTATTGTTATGACTTCCTTTACAGGATTTCGCAGCGGGGACATACCGCTTACTTTTCTATTGGTAGCGGCGGTCTTTATCGGACAGCAGGTTTATGAGGGCATTACCTTGCAGGATAATATTTCTCATATGGCGCATATCGTGGGCGGTATCATTGGCGCTGTGGCAGGATTTAAGTGGCATAAATAAGATCATCAAATGAAGGCATAAAGGAGCATATGGATATGCTGGAAGTCAAAGAATTGCAATATTTCGTTGTATGCGCTGATGTGAAGTCCTTTAGCAAGGCGGCAAGGGTTCTTTATACGACGCAGCCCAATGTCAGCAAGGTCATCAAGAGTCTGGAAAGCAAATTGGGATTTGCAGTATTTAGCCGAGAAAGCAAAGGCATTGTGCTGACAAATAAAGGAAAACGGGCATATGAATATGCGGTAAAGATTTTGGAACAGGAGAAACATCTGGCAGAGATCTACCAGTTAGATGACAGGGAAGAGTTGAATATCTCCTGTAATCCGAGTTCCTGGATCGCAGAGACCTTCACCTCTTTTTATCAGGAATATGGAAAAAAGGAAGTCCGCTATCAGATCATAGAAGCCAATCTCAATCATGTGCTGGACCGGGTTTCCAGTGGCATAGACGATCTTGGATTCATCTTTTTTATGGATTCGCAGAGGGAACAGTTGGAGTATAAACTGCAACGGGCGCAGTTGGGGTATTGCCAACTCAAAAAAAGTCAGGCGGTTTTATATTATGGTCAGAACCCGGCACCGCAAAAGGGAAGCGACATCAACGATTACATGGCGGATAAGCGTCTGGTGCAGGCATATGAGGATGAGTTTGCCTTGAATCACTATTGGGAATCGGTAAAGGGGCAGGAAGAAGATCTCTTTTCCGATAAAGTCAGTGTGATCACGAACAGTGATTATGTGATGAGTATGCTGCTTAGGAATACCAACCTCTGTAATGTCAGCAGTAGTCATCTGGAAAATCTTTCCCAATTTCAGGGGGAAGCACTTTTCGATGGACAAAAGTGTGTGTCATTTGGCTATGTAAAACGCAGAGATGAAGATATCATTCCATTGGCAGGGGAATTTCTTTCCTATATAGAAAATCGATTGGGCTAATGATAACAAAATCGCATATGGTATAACAAAAAGGAATGCATAATTACTGTAAAGTAGTCATGTATTCCTTTTATATTTGCTATAATGGAATTCTAGGACAAGAAAGAAAAGAGGACCGGGTAAGTGAAATATGTTTGCAGACGTTTGCTGCAGCTGATCCCCATTTTATTAGGCATTACCTTTTTGTCATTTGCACTCATGCATGTGGCGGGATCAGATGTTGTCTCTCAATTATATACGAACCGGGGCGTGGAAGTCTCACAGGAGATCATAGATGCAAAAAGAGCAGAGTTGGGATTGGACAGACCCTTTCTCGTCCAGTATGTGTCATGGTTAGGCGGTATCTTAAGAGGAGATATGGGGACGTCTTATGTGACCGGGAAAAGCGTCTTTGACACCTTTATGGAAAAACTGCCGGCGACCCTGCTTTTGACAGCCTTATCCATAGCCCTTACTGTGATCATATCCATACCTTTGGGGATTTTAGGCGCCGTAAAGCAGGGGAAATGGATCGATAAACTGCTCCGGTTTTTTAGTTTTATTGGAAATGCCATGCCAAATTTCTTTGTTGCCATGCTGCTTATGGAATTGCTCAGTATCAAATTAGGACTATTGCCGGTCATTGCCACGGATATTTCCATCAAAAGTGCATGGATGCCAACCCTGACACTTGCTATTTCCATGTCGGCAAAATATATGCGGCAGGTGCGGGCGACCGTTCTTGAGGAATTAAGCAAGGATTACGTCGTAGGGCTTAGGGCGAGGGGCGTACGCAGTAGTGTGATCTTATGGAAAAATGTCATGAAGTCCGCCCTGGTTACCATCCTGACATTACTAGCCTTGTCCATTGGCAGCCTATTGGGCGGAACCGCGATCGTCGAGAGCATTTTTATGTGGGATGGTGTCGGTAAATTGGCGGTGGATTCTATTAACATGAGAGATTATCCTATGATACAGGCTTATGTGGTCTGGATGGCGATCATTTATGTGTTGGTCAATCTTGTTACGGATCTGTTATACCGTGTGCTGGATCCAAGAATACGATTGGGGGAGACAAAAAGGCAATGAAAAAAATCAGTAAACAAAGAAATAGCGTAAAGATCCGTCTCATAGTATTTGCATCCCTGGCAGGACTTTTGATCCTTTTTTCTCTGTTCAGTGACAAGTTATGTCCTATGGATCCCTATCTACAGGATTTAAGTAATGCGAAAGCGACACCTTCCTTTTTACACCCATTGGGAACCGACCGCTACGGACGGGATATGTTATCCCGTATTATCGTAGGAAGTAAGACCAGTATTTTCTCAACTTTGCTGCTGGTGGCTTTTATTACCGCCTTTGGAAGCATGATCGGTCTGATCTGTGGTTGGTTTGAAAACAAGATGGATGTCATTCTTATGCGTATTGCCGATATGTTTCTGGCATTTCCGGGGCTGGTATTTGCACTGGCAGTCGCAGCGGTTTTAGGTGGAGGTCTGCAAAATGCTGTCATAGCGCTGGCAGCGATTTCCTGGCCAAAATATGCCCGCCTGGCACGCAGTCAGACCCTGACACAAAAAAAGGCGACTTATATCAAGGCTGCCCGGTTAGCGGGAGACAGTGACGGCAAGGTGATCGTAAGACATATACTTCCCAATATCATGGGACCCATCCTGGTAACAGCCGTATTGGATATCGGAACCATGATGATGGAACTGGCAGGTCTGTCATTTTTAGGCCTGGGAGCAAAGCCGCCGGTGGCGGAATGGGGCAGTATGATGAGCGAGACCAGAAATCTTTTGACAACACAGCCTTGGGTCACTTTGTCACCGGGGATCGCTATTTTTATCTCGGTTGTGATCTTCAATCTGTTTGGTGAGGCGGTGCGCGACTGGCTGGATCCGAAGAATGGGAGGTCATGATGGCGGAATTATTAAGATATGACCATGTAGATATCATGTATGGGCAGTCTCTGGTGGTGGAGGATGCGGATTTTGACCTGGCGAGCGGCGAGATCTTAGGGATCGTGGGCGAGAGTGGTTCCGGAAAATCCACACTTTTAAAGGCAGGCATGGGACTTTTGGGAAAAGAAGGTCAAGTCAGTCGGGGAAAGATTTTGTATGATGGGAAAAATCTGGAAAAATGCAGTGAAAGAGAGATGCAAAAGATCCGTGGAGCAGAACTGGGCATGATCTTTCAGACGGCAGGAAGCAGTTTTTGCCCTATTCGCACCCTGCGCGTGCAAATGTATGAAGCCGTCAGGGCACACAAAAAGATCAGTAAGGCAGAGTTTACGGATGAGGCATTGGATCTTCTGAAAAAATTTGGATTTGACAAGCCCAATCGTATCTTAGATGCCTACCCTTTTGAATTATCCGGCGGTATGCAACAGCGCGTAGGAATTGTCGCTGCCATGCTTTTACATCCGCGCGTTTTATTGGCGGATGAACCGACGTCGGCACTGGATGTATCTGTGCAAAAGCAAGTGGTAGAGCAACTGTTGATGCTGCGACAGGACTATGGCACTTCGATCGTACTTGTTTCCCATAATATCGGCGTTATCCGCGCTATGGCAGATGAGGTTCTGGTCTTATATCAGGGAAAGATACTGGACTATGGGAAAAAAGACGACATTCTGGAGCATCCGACAGCAGAATATACAAAAAAATTATTGGAAGCAGTACCAAGACTTAGGAGATAGCATATGCAGACATTGTTACAGGCAGAGCATCTGACCAAAAACTTCTATTCGCGTGGAGGTCAGGAACATAAGGCAGTGGATGATGTGAGTTTTTCTTTGGGGCATCATGAGAAAATAGCGATCATCGGGGAAAGTGGAAGCGGAAAGACAAGTCTGGCGCAAATGATCACACGTTTAGAGGATGTCAGTAGTGGGGAGATCTTTTTTGAAGGGGAAAAAATTACCCATGCCAAGGGACGCCAATTAAGGGAAGTTTACCAAAAGATGCAGATGGTCTTTCAGATGCCGGCGGATTCTTTTGATCCCAGACGCACACTTGGCGATGGTATTGCAGAAAGCCTTATAAACCGCGGGATGAAGAAAAAACAAGCCATGCAGGAAGCCGAGAGCCTGTTAGGTGAGTGCGGCTTGGAAAAGGAATTTTTGATAAGATATCCGCATGAAGTCAGTGGAGGCCAGTGCCAGCGGGCTGCGATCGCGCGTGCTCTGGCAGTGAATCCTCTATTATTGATTCTGGATGAAGCGACCTCGGCCCTGGATGTCACGGTACAAAGAGAGATGATCCATCTGCTTGCCGGATTGCAAGAGAACAGAGATATATCTTATTTGTTTATCAGTCACGATATTGCCTTGGTGCAGTCCTTTTGTGATCGGATCCTGGTCATGAGTCAGGGAAAGATCGTAGAAGACGGAAGAACAGAGGATGTGATACAGAATCCGCAGTCTGAGACAGCAAAAAGATTGCTGGACTGTATTTTATAGAAAAAAGAAAGAGGTAAGGGAATATGAAATTAAAAAGAGGTTTAAGTTTCTTGATTTTGGCATGTCTTATGATAGGACTGCTGAGCGGCTGTGGAAAGACACAGAAAGAGGCGGATGACGGAAAAAAGACGCTGGTCATAGGGGATGTCAGTTTTAACAGTGCCAATGAGGAGGCAGACATCAACCCTCACAATACTTATGCCGGTTGGGCTTGTATTCGTTATGGTATCGGGGAGACCTTAGTCAAGTATTCCGATGACATGGAGATTGAGCCGTGGCTGGCAAAGGAATGGGAAAATGTCGATCCTCTGACATGGAAGATCACCTTACAGGACAACGTGCAGTTTTCCAGTGGAAGAGATATGGATGCAGAGGCAGTCAAGGAATGTCTGGAACATTTGCTTGCCGTGCATGACCGGGCGGCGTCAGATACCAAGATCACATCCATGGAGGCTGACGGTCAGGTTCTGACCATAAAGACATCCGAGCCTAAGCCGGCATTGCTCAATTATCTGGGAGATCCATATGGGTGCATCATAGATGTTAAAGCAGGATTTGATAATGGTATTGTTGCGGGGACAGGACCTTATATTGCGGTTGATCTAAAGACGGATGATTACTTAAAAGTCGTGAAGAATGACAATTACTGGAATGGTGAGCCCAAGATCGACGAGATCACAATCAAGTCGATCACGGATGGCAATACCCTGGCAAAGGCTTTGCAGGCAAATGAAGTCCAGGCTGCCTATGGTATGGCTTATGAATCCTACCCTTTGTTTGAAGGGGACGCGTATCAGTTTTCACAGATTTCTACTTCACGCTGTTTTTTTGCCAAGATGAATTTCGATGAAGATTCGGTGTGTGCAGATCCTGCGGTCAGAAAAGCGATCGCCATGGGGATTGATAAAGAGAGTTTTGTAGATACCCTCTTAGAGGGCAATGGCTATGTAGCAAATGGTGTGTTCCCGGAGGGCTCAGCCTTTGGAGGGGACAAAGTCACAACAGAAACGTATGATCCAAAAGGCGCAAAAAAGGTTTTGGAAGATGCCGGCTGGGTCGATACCGATGGGGATGGCATCCGGGAAAAAGACGGTAAGAAACTGGTCGTTAAATGGCTGACCTATCCGACCCGTCAGGAACTGCCACTTTTGGCAGAAAGTGCACAGGCAAGTCTCAAAGACATTGGTATAGATGTAGATATCAATAACACTTTGGATGTAAATGAGACAGTCAAGGATCCGTCTGCTTGGGATGTGTATGCCATGGCAAATGTGCAGGCACCTACAGGAGATCCGGAGTACTGGTTTACGGTTTTTGCTCTTACGGATTCGGCGAAAAATCAGGGACAATATTCTAGTGCAGAACTGGATGCCTTAGAGGCGCAACTGAGTCAGGAATTTGATACAGAAAAAAGAGCAGAACTTGCACTTCAAATGCAGCAAATAATCCTGGATGACAATGCTTTTGTATTCTGTTCATTCCTCAAGATGAGCATGATCTCAAGATCCAATGTATCCAATTATACATCGCATGCCTGCGATTATTATCAGATCACAGCAGATCTGGATATCGAATAGTGTCAATTTTGTGAAAAGAATGTGTTTTTGCACATTCTTTTTTCTTGCACTTTCACAGACACTTCTTTACAATAGAATAT
>CAVLBP010000117.1:0-7024 GCA_963661325.1 bacterium | reverse complement strand
GAGATCTTTTCTGTCAGATCCCCATCTACAGTGATAAAATTAACAACATTGACCAAAAGGCTCAACAACAGCATGACCAGCGTGATCGCCAGCATAGCAATACGAATAAAGCGTTTCTTTAATTCACGAATCATTTCGTAACCTCCAAAGCATAGCCCAGCCCACGATTCGCCCGGATCACAACATCAGAATGTATGGTTTTTAGTTTTTTGCGCAAATTAGAAATATGTACCCAGACTACATTGATCTCGGCATCGCTGTCCCAGCCCCAGACACGCTCCATGATCTTTTCTGCTGAAAAGACCGTGCCGGGTGAGCGCATAAAAAGTTCCATGACCTGAAACTCCCTGCCGCTGAGCCGCACACTTTCTGCTCCCTGCGAAAGAATGCCCGCATCCGGGTTTAAGGTCACATCGCCAAAGGAGAGCAGGGTCGGATGGTATTGTTCTCCCCGGCGCAGCATGGCACGCACGCGGCAGATCAGTTCGTCCGGTTCAAAAGGCTTTGGCAGATAATCGTCTGCCCCGGCATCAAATCCCGTGATCCGGTCTTCCTTCTGCGTCTTTGCCGTCAGCATCATGATCGGCGTTTTGATGCCTTCCCTACGCAGTTTTTCCAAGACTTCAATGCCATCCATCTCCGGCATCATCACATCCAGGATGATCGCATCATAGTTTCCCACCATGGCATACTCGTAGGCACTCCTGCCATCGCCGACGGCATCCACGCCAAATTGATTTTTTTCAAAAAAGACTGTCAGAGCCTCCGCTAAGTCCTCTTCATCTTCCGCGATCAAGATACGCATACTCTCATCCCCCTGTCTGATTTCTCTAAAAAGATTATGTAACAAAACTTTTTTCGGTGCAAGCCAAATCTTTAGGTAGGCTTTAGGTTTGTCTTTTACAATGCACTTGTAATCAAGAAACAAGAAGAAATATTCATAAAAGGAGTGAATGATTATGAAACGAACGAGCAAGAAATTACTTTCTGTGGTATGCACATCCGCTCTGGTCATCTCTTTAGTCGCCTGTGGCAGTAAGGATACCACGACAAGCGAATATGTCGATACAACGATCACCGGTCAGATCACCGCGATCGACGGCGACGAGGTCACCCTGCAACTGGGAGAACTGAGCGAGAATAGCGACGATAGCAACGCACCTAGCGACATGGAAAAGCCGGATGATGCCAATAGCGACGGCACATCCGATAATAACCAACCACCGGAAATGCCGAGCGATGATGCAGATTCTTCCGATGCCAACGCGCCGCAGAACAGCGACGGCAATCAGCCGCCGGAAAAACCGGATGACGCAAACAGCGATAGCACATCCGATAACAGCACATCCCAGAACAGTGATAACAACCAGCCACCAGCAAAGCCGGATGACGCAAACAGCGATAGCACATCCGATGGTAGCACATCCCAGAACAACGACGGCAACCAGCCACCGGAAATGCCGAGTGGCGAGGCAGGCGGATCTTCCCAGACTTTTACCGCCGGGGATGACAGTACAACCGTAGACCTGTCCGATGCAGAGATCACCGAAGATTCCGAGACCATCACCATAGATGATCTGGAGGAAAATGATGTCTTAGAGATCACCTTTGATAGCAATGGCAATGCCACTTCCGTTACCGTAGTGACCTTAGGTTCCGGCAAGCAGTCCGGTTTTGGCGGCTCCGGTCAGATCAATCAGGGCAGTGCTGCTACAACGATAGACAGTGATGGCACTTATTCCGATGAAAGTTACGAATCTACCGGAGATGACGAAAATGCCCTCCGCGTCGATGGTGCAACCGTAACCTTAGATGGTATCACCGTAAACAAGAGCGCCGGTTCTTCTTCCAATACGGAAGATGGTGACTTTTACGGTATGAATGCCGCACTGCTGGCTACCAACGGTGCGACCGTGACCATCAAGGATGCGACCATCACTTCCTCCGCCCAGAACGGAAACGGTGTTTTCAGTTACGGTGAAGGCACAACCGTAAACATTTCCAATTCCAAGATCACGACCAGCGCCGATAATTCCGGTGGTATCCAGACGACCGGCGGTGCCACGACAAATGCAACAAATCTGACAGTTGAGACATCCGGCAATTCTTCCGCAGCCATCCGTTCCGACCGCGGCGGTGGTACGGTAAATGTCAAAAAGGGCACTTACACCAGTAATGGCTACAACTCACCAGCTGTTTACTCTACCGCGGACATCACGGTAGCAGATGCAACACTCACCGCCAACAATTCCGAGGCACTCGTCATTGAAGGCGAAAATTCCATCACACTGACCGACTGCGATGTGACCGGAAACATGAGCGATACTAAGGGTACCAGTTCCGATGAAAACGTCCACAATGTCATGATCTACCAGTCTATGTCAGGTGATGCCGAGGAAGGTACTTCTTCCTTTAGCATGACAGGCGGATCCCTCGTATCCAAGAATGGTGATATGTTCTATGTGACAAATACCAACTGCGTCCTCAAACTTTCCGGCGTAGATATTACAAACGAGGATAGCGACGCTTACCTTCTCAATATCTGTGGCAACTCAGCCTCTCACGGATGGGGCACCGCAGGTTCCAACGGAGCCAATGTTACCTTTACCGCAGATGGTCAGACCTTAGAGGGCGACATCATTGTTGATTCTATCTCTACTCTGAACATGACCCTGACCGGCAAGAGCAACTTTACCGGAACCATCAACATCGTTGAGAATGCTGACGGGGGTACAGCCGTTTCCGATAATGCCGTCGTAACGATCGACAAGGGAAGTACCTGGACTTTGACCGGCAACTGCACACTGACCAGTCTTACCAACAATGGAACCATCAACTTTAACGGTTATACCATTACCCTAGCCGATGGAACTGTCTTAAAATAAAATAGATCAGTAAGATTCCAAAAGGAGCCATCCGGACCATATGCGGCCGGACGGCTCCTTTTTTCTACTCTTTTCCCATTTTTGACTTCTGACGGCTTGCCACCAGTGGCAGCATGATAAAATCAGGCACCAGACGCTGCAAGACGGCACCTATGCGTATCATAAAGGTCGGCACGATGATAGTACGGCGCAGGCGCATCCCCCGCAGGGCTTCCGCTACGCACTGGTCTGCCGTGATACCGGGCAGGGCAAAAACAACATTTGCCCGCGCATTAAACTCAGTGTCGACCGGTCCCGGGCAAAGGGCACAGACATAGACGCCGCTCTTTTTCTCCCGCTGCTCCTCCGCAATACTTTTTATCAGGCTGACAACATATGCCTTGGTCGCATAATAGGTTGCCATATAAGGACCGCCCGGCAAAAGTCCGGCAGATGATGCCACATTAAGGATTGTCCCCTTGCCCTTGACCTGCATCTGACGCAGGACTTCCTTACACAAGATATGCATAGCCTCGACATTGACACGGATCATATCCATATCCTTGGAAAGATCTGTCCTTGCAAAATCACCGCAGTTTCCAAATCCGGCATTATTGATAAAAATATCTATGGTCTCCTCTTTTAGAAGTTCGCAAACGCGGTAACACTCCTTTTCCTGAGAGAGATCTGCCGGCTCGATCCGACAGGGAACGCCTAAATTTTCTGCCATTTTATCCAGTCGTCCCCGCCTTCTTGCTGTCAGGATCAGGCGATATCCCTTTTTCGCATAGGCTTTGGCAAATGCCAATCCGATACCGGAACTTGCCCCCGTGATCCATACTGTTTTTTGCTGTTTTTTCATACCTGTCCGCCTTTCTTTTACACAGTTGTCCATTATCACAATTCCGTTGAAAAATGACATTTTTCACGCTATAATAATAGGAACTATAACAATGGATATTTACATATGAAGGAGTATTCCCTATGGACAACAAAAAAAATCTTATAGCCAAACTACTCAAACCTATCATCGGCTTTTTAGTATTGATGCTTGCCTTTGAGATCATTTTATTTGAACTCTTATCTCATGGTTTCCTGAATACACTGGTTGCCATGATCATACAGATTGCCGGCATTGCCGCTATCTTCGGACTGCTGACCTCTTTTATCCTTTCGCTTCTGCGTCCTTTCTTGTCTGCCATTCGTGGCAAGGAAGCACCGGCAGAATCTCAAAAGCAAAAAGAAAAATTTGATAAATTCGCACAGCGTGACGATGCACTCGGCGAGGCTGTCCGTACCATCCAGAGCAATACCCTTGGTCTTGCTGCTATGGTAACACAGATTTCCAGTGCAACACAAGAACTTGCCGCTGTTTCCGAGAGTTTCAAGCAGATCTCCGGTGAGATGTCCGATGCCATGACCGATACCGAGTCAGCCATCACATCCATCATTGACAATACCGGCAAGCAGGCAGACAGCACGCTGGATATGCAGGACAAGATCAATGCGATCGGCGATGCCATTGACAAGATCGTAGCCAATGTCAATGCCCTCAATGCTTCCGCTGACAAGGTCCGCGCCTGCAACGAATCCGCTGAGACCATCATCCGTGAATTGATCGTCAACAGTGAGGAAAGCGGTCAAGCCATTGAACAGGTACGCCAGCAGACAGAACTTACCAACCAGTCTACACAGCAGATCCGTACTGCTACAGAGTTGATCGCAGACATTTCCGCACAGACCAATCTTCTGGCACTGAACGCCAGTATCGAGGCTGCCAGAGCGGGCGATGCCGGCAAGGGCTTTGCCGTTGTTGCTGATGAGATCCGTGCTCTTGCCGATCAGTCCAAGTCCTCTACGGAGCAGATCAATACGATCGTCAATGAACTTTTGAGCAACGCCAATGTCAGTGTAGAAATCACCGAGAAAGTTACCGATTCCTTTGCAAAGCAAAGTGAAAAGATCAACGAGACCAAGGATATCTTTGGTCAGTTGAACGAGGAGATCACTCTGGTAACCCAGTCTATCGCTGATATTGATACCGAGATCACAGAACTTGGCGATCACAAGAACCGTATCGAAACTACGGTAAACAATCTGGCATCTTCCGCAGAAGAAAATGCCAACAATGCCGAGATCACCGGTCAGAATATGGAACACTTCCACAATATCGCCCTTGCCAATGAGCGTGAGACCGACCGCATCATCAAGGTATCCGACGAACTGGTATCCTTCGCTACGCAGATCAGCAAGGAAAAAGAGCAGGGTGTCAACCTCATCAAGAGCGTCCGAGGCGATCAGTAATTTATTATTTTACAAAATCAAAAGAGTAGGCGGATCTTATCAGGATCTATCGCCTACTCTTTTTGTATGTCTATCTCTCCTCAACAACCTGAAAAATGTAGAACTTCAAGTGTTATTTGAACAAATGCTTGATTTTACTGGGTTTTCTGGCACTCGATTTCTTAACTTACCACTCGCTTACCACTCATTTTTTCGCTACATAAAATTCGCTATTCGTTCCATCTCATCCGTCAGCGTACTTTCTCGTACATGGCAGTACAGGTCCATCGTCATCTGCAAAGAATTATGACCTAATATTTTCTGTAATGTCTTAGGCTCCATTCCGTTTTCGATACAGTTCGTTGCAAAGGTATGACGCAATCCATGAGGTGTCAGATGTTCAAAAAACTGATCCGGATTCTCTCTGTTAATCCGGGCAACAATATAATTGATTGAATCTTTGACATTCGCCGCATTGATTGGATTATTTGTCTTAGACGTAAATACCAGATTTTCAAATCCTTCCCTGGGCGAAAAACGAGTAGCAATATCTTTCCTGTAGGTCTGTTGATACACAAGTACATCATATACTTTCTTAATCATTGGAATCTTGCGAAATCCTGCCTGTGTCTTCGGCTGATGAAACTCATACTGTGCATTGTGTCCATCCCCCGGCAGATAGGCAAGGGTTTGTTTGACTGTAATAACACGATTATCAAAATCAATGCAATCCCATGTTAATCCAAGGATTTCACCAATACGCATCCCTGTACCGAGTGCCACTACAAAAATCGGATACATCATCCCACCTTGGGAGTTCTCCAGAAGAATCTTCATCTCTTCTCTTGATAAGATACGCTTTTCTGATTTCACTCTGCCATCAATGATAGGATTGATACCTATTGCCGGATTCTTAAGAAGAAGATCAGCTTCTACGGCACGATTCAGAATGTCCACAAGCAGAGCCTTACAGTCACTTCTTGATTTATCCGAACCCAATTCATTGAAAGCATCCTGTAACACGATCAGATTAAGGCTTGTCAGTTTTCTCCATCCAAGACTTTCTCTTAACCGATTATATTGTATCTCATAAGTCCTTTTGGTAGTGGTACGGCAATGCTTCTTACATACAGTGATCCACTTATCATACCATTCATCCAACGTCATTTTTGTATCTATGACATTAATCTGCTTCTCATTCTCAAAGATTTTCTCTCTCTGTTTTCTTCCCACCTCTGTGATTGTTTTGCCATACACGCTTCTCTGTTTTCCAAAGCGATCAATATATCTCGCTTCGTAAGTGCCATTTGCTCTCTGATAGATGGCATTTCCCAGTTCTTTTCCTTTATTTGTCTTTCCCACTTGTTTTCCTCCAATAAAAAACTCATGGAAAAAACGTGTATGTTCTATCTCCATAAGTTTAACGCATTTACTATTCTTTTTCTATGCCTTTTCAGATAATATTTTCAGGCAACAAGCTGCTTTAACAGCCACTGATCCACTTTTCCCCTGTGAGCATACAGCCGATTCCCTATCCTCACAGTAAAACCATTTCCCGGATCATGAAGCAATTCCCGGGCTTTTGTCTCTCCAATACCCAGATAATCACCAAATTCCTTTATATTCATTAATTCTGGTATAATTTCCTTTTCTTTTACGTTTTTTCAATTCTTCCTCCATTGCCTGAGAATCCCCTGCAACACACTATGTACAAGACCTACAACAAAAGCCTACTTGAAGGACAATTCCTCCTGGGTTTTCCCCTTGATAAATCCATCAAATAAATTTTCCTATGTAATTATCCCCCGTTGTTATCTGGCTTTGTTGCAGAAATTACTCTCTTTGCGACCATTTGTCCTTGTTGCCCTCATTTTTCC
>CAVLBP010000116.1:0-7096 GCA_963661325.1 bacterium | reverse complement strand
AGGATGCCAGAGAACAGTACGGCTCAACTTTCAAGGTTGGCATGGGTGCTGAGGCGATCCAGAAACTGCTCCGCGATATCGACCTGGAAAAAGATGCGGTTGAACTGAAAGCAGAACTTAAGACGGCTACCGGTCAGAAGCGTGCCAGAGTCATCAAGAGACTGGAAGTTGTAGAGGCATTCCGCGAGTCAGGCAACAAGCCGGAGTGGATGATCCTTACTGTCATCCCGGTTATCCCACCGGACCTTCGTCCGATGGTACAGTTGGATGGTGGACGTTTCGCGACATCCGATCTGAATGACCTGTATCGTCGTATCATCAACCGTAACAACCGTCTGAGAAGACTGCTTGAACTGGGTGCGCCGGACATCATCGTCCGCAATGAAAAGCGTATGTTGCAGGAAGCCGTTGATGGATTGATCGACAATGGTCGTAGAGGTCGTCCGGTTACAGGTCCGGGAAACAGAGCACTCAAGTCTTTGTCAGATATGTTAAAGGGTAAATCCGGACGTTTCCGTCAGAACCTGCTCGGAAAGCGTGTTGACTATTCCGGACGTTCCGTTATCGTCGTAGGACCGGAACTTAAGATTTACCAGTGTGGTCTTCCGAAAGAGATGGCAATCGAACTTTTCAAGCCTTTCGTTATGAAAGAGTTGGTTGCTAACGGAACTGCACACAACATCAAGAACGCAAAGAAGATGGTCGAGAAGTTACAGACAGAGGTCTGGGACGTACTCGAGGAAGTGATCAAAGAGCATCCGGTTATGTTAAACCGTGCTCCTACACTGCATAGACTTGGTATCCAGGCATTTGAGCCTATCCTTGTAGAAGGTAAGGCAATCAAACTGCATCCACTGGTATGTACCGCATTTAATGCCGATTTCGATGGTGACCAGATGGCTGTCCATCTTCCACTTACAGCAGAGGCGCAGGCAGAATGTCGTTTCATGCTCCTGTCTCCGAACAACCTGCTGAAACCATCTGATGGTGGTCCGGTAGCCGTTCCTTCACAGGATATGGTACTTGGTATCTACTATCTGACCATGGATCGTCTGGCAGATCATTCCAAGGAAGAGGGCATTACGACTGTTTCTGATAAGGTATATACTGACGCAGAGGAGATCAAGGCAGACATCAATGCAGATGTCATCGACATTGATGATATGATCCATTTCGAGGATGTGACAGACGGTAACCGTCATGTCATCTGTAGAGCAAGAGACATTCTTGGACATTATTATCCAAGCATGAATCAGGCACTGCTGGCATATGAGAATAAAGAGATCACACTGCATCAGACCATTTACGTTCATAAGAGCGTGACACTTGCAGACGGAAGCCTTGTAGAAGGCAATGTAAAGACAACCTTAGGTCGTTTGATCTTTAATGAGATCATTCCACAGGATCTGGGATTTGTTGACCGCAGCAAGCCGGAAAACGTACTCCGTTATGAGATCGAGTTCCATGTTGGCAAGAAGGGATTGAAGCAGATCCTGGAAAAGGTCATCAATACACATGGAGCAACCAAAACGGCAGAAGTATTGGATGATATCAAGGCTATGGGTTACAAGTACTCTACAAGAGCAGCCATGACCGTATCTATTTCCGATATGACCGTGCCGCCACAGAAGCCACAGATGATCGCTGATACAGAAAAGACAGTTGACCGTATCACGATGAAATATAAGAGAGGTCTTTTGACAGAAGAAGAACGTTACAGAGACGTTGTTGAGACTTGGAAAAAGACTGATGATGAGCTGACAGAAGCCCTGCTTTCCGGATTGGATAAGTACAACAACATCTTTATGATGGCTGATTCCGGAGCCCGTGGTTCTGACAAGCAGATTAAGCAGCTTGCCGGTATGCGTGGTTTGATGGCTGATACAACCGGTCGTACGATCGAACTTCCTATCAAGTCAAACTTCCGTGAAGGTCTGGACGTATTGGAGTACTTCATGTCAGCGCATGGTGCTAGAAAGGGTATGTCCGATACAGCCCTTCGTACCGCCGATTCCGGATACCTGACCAGACGTATGGTTGACGTATCACAGGAACTTATCGTTCGTGAATCTGATTGTAATGCCGGAAAAGATCGTGAGATCCCTGGTACTTACATCACAGCATTTATGGATGGACGTGAAGAGATCGAGAGTCTGGAAGAACGTATCACAGGCAGATTCTCATGCGAGACGATCTGCGATGCTGATGGCAATGTGATCGTTAAGGCAAACCATATGATCACACCAAAGCGTGCACATGCGATCGTTACAGTCGGTGTGGATGAGAACGGAAAAGAGATCACACGCGTGAAGATCCGTAACATCCTTACCTGCCGTTCACATGTCGGCGTTTGTGCTAAGTGTTACGGTGCCAACATGGCAACCGGTCAGGCAGTACAGGTCGGTGAAGCGATCGGTATCATCGCAGCACAGTCTATCGGTGAACCTGGTACACAGCTTACCATGAGAACCTTCCATAGTGGTGGTGTTGCCGGAAACGATATCACACAGGGTCTTCCTCGTGTCGAAGAATTGTTTGAGGCAAGAAAGCCAAAGGGACTTGCGATCATCACAGAATTTGCCGGTACAGCAGAGATCAAAGATACCAAGAAGAAGCGCGAAGTTATCGTTACCAATAAGGAAACCGGAGAAAGCAAGGCTTATCTGATCCCTTATGGTTCACGTATCAAGATCGTAGACGGACAGGAACTGGAAGCCGGTGACGAACTGACAGAAGGTTCTATCAACCCGCATGATCTCTTAAAGATCAAGGGTGTGCGTGCCGTTCAGGATTACATGCTTCAGGAAGTACAGCGTGTATACCGCTTACAGGGTGTAGAAATCAGTGATAAGCATATCGAAGTTATCGTGCGCCAGATGTTAAAGAAGGTACGCATCGAGAACAACGGTGATTCTGAGTTCTTACCGGGAACACTTGTTGATGTCCTTGACTTTGAGGAAATGAATGAAAAACTTGCAGAAGAAGGCAAGGAAGTAGCAGAAGGAAAGCAGGTACTGCTTGGTATCACAAAGGCTTCCCTGGCAACCAACTCCTTCTTATCAGCAGCATCATTCCAGGAGACAACAAAGGTTCTGACAGAAGCAGCCATCAAGGGCAAGATCGACCCATTGATCGGTCTGAAGGAAAATGTCATCCTTGGTAAGTTGATCCCAGCCGGAACAGGTATGAAACGTTATGGCAACATCAAGTTGAATACCGACTACAATCAGGAGATCGAAGAACAGACAGAAGACTTCGGAGATCTTTATGATGATACGCCGGTAGAAGAAGCAGAGGCAGAAACAGAAGCAGAAGATACTGTTTCTATCGACTAAGGATAATAAATCATAATATAAAGCACCACGGAATGCAGGATATGCCTTCCGCGGTGCTTTTTACGTGAAAAATCCCTTGACAGATACAAAGAATGTTTATATAATATTTTAGCGTGCATAAAACTGTGCACACTTATAAACTATACTACAGGAGGTGAAAATAATGCCAACATTTAACCAGTTAGTAAGAAAGGGACGTCAGACATCTGTAAAGAAGTCTACAGCACCAGCTCTTCAGAGAGGTTACAATTCTCTTAAGAAGAAGCCTACTGAGACATCTTCTCCACAGAAGCGTGGTGTTTGTACAGCTGTTAAGACTGCAACCCCTAAGAAGCCTAACTCAGCGCTGAGAAAGATCGCCAGAGTTCGTCTTTCAAACGGAATCGAAGTAACATCTTACATTCCGGGTGAAGGTCACAACTTGCAGGAGCATAGCGTTGTATTGATTCGTGGTGGTAGAGTAAAGGATTTACCTGGTACTCGTTATCACGTGATCAGAGGTACACTTGATACAGCAGGTGTAGCTAACAGAAAGCAGGGTCGTTCTAAGTATGGTGCTAAGAGACCAAAGGACGCTAAATAAGACCTAGCAGACAATTGTATTTTCACAAAGAAATATGGTTAGTGTTGAAATTTATTTTCATTTGTCAGAATAAATTTAGCACGAACACATAACATGTGAGTACCGTTGAATTAATCGAAAAAATAATATGATTAAGGAGGGAAGTAACGTGCCACGTAAAGGACATACTCAAAAAAGAGACGTTTTGGCGGATCCAATTTACAATAGCAAGGTAGTAACCAAGCTTGTCAATAACATCATGTTAGATGGTAAGAAAGGTGTTGCCCAGAAGATTGTATACGGCGCATTTGCCAGAGTAGAAGAAAAAGCAGGAAAGCCTGCTCTTGAGGTATTCGAAGAAGCCATGAATAACGTTATGCCTGTACTTGAGGTAAAGGCTAGACGTATTGGTGGTGCAACATACCAGGTACCGATCGAAGTTAGACCAGACCGTCGTCAGGCGCTCGGACTTCGTTGGTTGACTATGTTCTCTCGTAAGAGAAGCGAGAAGACCATGGAAGAAAGACTCGCAAACGAGATCTTAGATGCAGCAAACAATACTGGTGCATCTGTTAAGAGAAAAGAAGACATGCACAAGATGGCAGAAGCAAACAAGGCTTTCGCACACTACAGATTCTAGTAGTTACCTATTACTTGTGTACAATAATATTAGGAGGAAAAAATCTTGGCTGGAAGACAATATCCACTGGATAGAACCAGAAATATTGGTATCATGGCTCATATCGATGCTGGTAAGACCACATTGACAGAGCGTATCCTTTATTATACTGGTGTAAACTACAAGATTGGTGAGACTCATGACGGTGCATCTACGATGGACTGGATGGAGCAGGAAAAAGAGCGTGGTATCACAATCACATCTGCTGCAACCACATGCCACTGGACACTTGAGGATCATCATAAGCCAAAGGCTGGTGCATTGGAGCATCGTATCAATATCATCGATACCCCGGGACACGTTGACTTTACTGTAGAAGTAGAGCGTTCACTTCGTGTACTGGACGGTGCTGTAGGTGTATTTGATGCTAAGGCCGGTGTTGAGCCACAGTCAGAAAACGTATGGCGTCAGGCTGACACTTACAACGTACCTCGTATGGCATTTATCAATAAGATGGATAAGATGGGTGCAGACTTCTTCATGTCAGTACAGACTATCATTGATCGTCTTGGCAAGAATGCAATCCCGGTACAGATTCCAATCGGAGCAGAGGATGACTTCAAGGGTCTGATCGATCTGTTCGAGATGGAAGCTTACTATTACAATGATGACAAGGGTGAGGATATCGAGATCAAAGAGATCCCGGATGATCTGAAGGATCTTGCTGATGAATGGCATACCAATCTTGTTGAAAAGGTATGTGATTTAGATGACGATCTGATGATGCAGTATCTTGAGGGTGAGGAACCATCTGTCGACGATATGAAGGCTGCTCTTCGTAAGGCTACCATCGCTTGTGAGGCGGTTCCTGTTTATTGTGGATCTGCATACAAGAATAAGGGCGTTCAGAAGATGCTGGATGGAGTTATCGAGTATATGCCGGCTCCAACAGACATTCCTGACATCAAGGGTACTGACTTAGAAGGCAACGAGATTACAAAGCCATCATCTGATGATGAGCCGTTTGCTGCTCTTGCATTCAAGATCATGACAGACCCATTCGTTGGAAAACTCGCATTCTTCCGTGTTTACTCAGGAACATTGAACTCAGGTTCTTATATCCTGAATGCAACAAAGGATAAGAAGGAACGTGTTGGACGTATCCTTCAGATGCACGCTAACAGCAGAACTGAGATCGACAAGGTTTACTCCGGAGATATCGCAGCAGCTGTTGGTCTTAAGATCACAACAACAGGCGATACTATCTGTGATGAACAGCATCCGGTTATTCTGGAGTCCATGGAATTCCCAGAACCTGTTATTGAGTTGGCTATTGAGCCTAAGACAAAGAATGATCAGGGTAAGATGGGCGAAGCTCTTGCAAAACTTGCAGAAGAAGATCCTACTTTCCGTGCTCATACAAACCAGGAAACAGGACAGACAATCATCGCCGGAATGGGCGAACTTCACTTAGAAGTTATCGTAGATCGTCTGCTCCGTGAGTTCAAGGTAGAAGCAAATGTTGGTGCACCTCAGGTAGCATACAAGGAGACAATCACCAAGCCGGTTGATATCGATAGCAAGTACGCTAAGCAGTCTGGTGGTCGTGGACAGTATGGTCACTGTAAGGTTAAGTTCGAGCCAATGGATCCAAACGGAGAAGAGACATTCAAGTTCGAATCTACCGTTGTTGGTGGTGCTATTCCTAAGGAATACATCCCGGCAGTTGGAGAAGGTATCGAAGAAGCAGCACAGGCTGGTATCTTAGCAGGATTCCCTGTAATCGGTATTTCTGCTAATGTATACGATGGTTCTTACCATGAAGTCGATTCTTCCGAAATGGCATTCCACATCGCTGGTTCTATGGCATTCAAGGATGCTATGAAGCAGGGGGGCGCAGTTCTTCTTGAGCCGATCATGAAGGTTGAAGTTACTATGCCGGAAGAATACATGGGTGATGTTATCGGAAGTCTGAACGCTAAGCGTGGTCAGATCGAAGGTATGGATGACCTCGGCGGCGGCAAGATCGTACGTGCATTTGTTCCGCTTTCAGAGATGTTCGGTTACTCTACAGAACTTCGTTCCTCTACTCAGGGACGTGGAAATTACTCTATGTTCTTTGATAGATATGAGCCGGCTCCAAAGAGTGTTATGGACAAGGTTATCAGCGAGCATGCTAACTAATATTATTTCTTCGGAAATAGTTGAAAAAACCATCATTTCCATATATAATTGGAAATAGTTGAATTAAGAAATGACATCCCAAGGGATGTAAATTTAAGGAGGAAATTAAAATGGCAAAGGCTAAATTTGACAGAAGCAAACCACATTGTAACATCGGTACAATCGGACACGTTGACCACGGTAAAACAACTCTTACCGCAGCAATCACAAAGGTTCTTGCTGAAAGAGTAGAAGGTAACGCAAAGGTTGACTTCGAGAACATCGATAAGGCTCCAGAAGAGAGAGAAAGAGGTATCACTATCTCTACTGCTCACGTTGAGTATCAGACAGAGAAGAGACATTATGCACACGTTGACTGCCCAGGACATGCTGACTACGTTAAGAACATGATCACTG
>CAVLBP010000115.1:0-7269 GCA_963661325.1 bacterium | reverse complement strand
AGAATACCCAGTCACGTAATTTGTAGTTTGTCTTTGCAGTACCGATTCCTTTTTCCTCTAAGTAAGAGATCATCTTTTCTTTTGCATCTTTTACTTCCAATCCGTTTAAGAAATCGGAATTGATCAAAACTCCGGTCGCAACATCTGTAAATGCTGCCTCATTGACATCAACAGGCTCGCCATTTTTAGCAACCACCTGAATGATCGGAAGATTGAATTTCTTTGCAAATTCCCAGTCTCTCTCATCATGTGCCGGAACCGCCATAATGGCTCCTGTTCCGTAACTCATCAATACATAATCAGAAACCCAGATCGGCACTTCTTTTCCATTGACAGGGTTTACGGCAACAAGACCGTCAATCTGAACACCTGTCTTATCTTTTGCAAGTTCTGCACGTTCAAAATCTGATTTCTTGGAAGCTGCTTCACGGTATGCTTCAATCTCAGACCAGTTTTTGATCTCTGCCTTATATTTGTCAAGATATGGGTGTTCCGGAGATACTACCATATAAGTAACACCGAATAAAGTATCACATCTTGTTGTATAAATGCGGAGTTTGTCTTCTTTTCCCTTGATAGAAAAGTCAACTTCTGCTCCGGTCGATTTGCCGATCCAGTTCTTCTGGGATACTTTGACACGCTCAATATAGTCGACATCATTTAATCCTTCGATCAATTTGTCAGCGTATTCTGTGATCTTAAGCATCCACTCGCTCTTTACCTTGCGGACAACCTCAGAACCGCATCTCTCACAGCGTCCGTTGACAACTTCCTCGTTGGCAAGACCTACTTTACAAGAAGTACACCAGTTGATCGGCATCTCTTTCTTGTAAGCCAGTCCGGCTTTGAATAATTTTAAGAAGATCCACTGTGTCCATTTGTAATAATTTGGATCTGTTGTGTTGATCTCTCTGTCCCAGTCAAAAGAATATCCAAGGGAATGTAACTGATCCTTAAAATGTGCCACATTGTTTGCAGTCACGATCTTTGGATGTACTTTATTTTTGATGGCATAGTTTTCGGTTGGAAGTCCGAATGCATCCCATCCCATCGGATAAAGTACATTGTATCCCTGCATTCTTCTTTTTCTTGCCACAATATCTAATGCGGTATATGGTCTCGGATGGCCTACATGAAGTCCCTGTCCGGATGGATATGGGAACTCCACCAATGCATAATATTTTGGTTTTGAATAATCATCTGTTGCGGCGAAAGCCTTCTCATCATCCCAGACCTTCTGCCATTTCTTCTCTACGACTTTGTGATTATAAGGTTTTGACATTTTCTTTTCCTCCTAAAAAATAAGCCCCTAACTAGAATCATCTAATTAGAGGCGAAGTATCTTACTCCGTGGTACCACTCTATTTCGTATGATACAGATACCTTTCCTAGTCGATTTCATTTATACATTCACGATAGCCATATCACAAATGCATTTCATGGTTTATTCTAACATATCCCCACTATTTGTCAATAAAGAAATCATATGCATCTGTCAACAGCAGCCCTTGTAAAATCGGCTTTTGCCACCGTCAATCGTAAAAAATACTCTCCTCGGAAAGCAGGAGGATTTTATCCAGCGGATACTTGCAGGTTCCCTTGCCGTCACTCCCCTCAAAATATTTATAGGAAGCCGTCTCAAAAAGGACATAGCAAAGTCCGTTTTCCACAGCGATCGCCTCGGATCCCGGCGGCATTTCCACCCGCACCGCCGGTTCCCAGAAATTTTTCTGCAAGGCATCCATATCCGGATAAACATTTAAATATGAAGACTGGTTGCGTCCATAGGATAAACTTAAGAGGATCCGCCCGGTCTCATCCCGGCTCAGCCCCTGCACCTTTGCCGGCAGCAAAAACTTTTTTTCTACTGCCAGACTTTTGCCATCATAGGCATAAGCATACATGATGCCCGGGGTGTAGACATGGTGGGTTGCAACATAGATCCGACCGTCCATACAGGCAATGGCAGATGGCGTATTATCGACCGGATAGCGCTCAAAGCAAGATGTAATGTCGATAAAATTCTGCCGGCTCAGTCCCGCCAGTTTTTTGATAAAGGCATAAGAGATCCGCTCCACTTCTTTAGTATTGGAATGACAGATCCAGAGTGCCTTGCCGTCATAAGCGATCCCGCCAAGATGACTGTCTGCCTCCATGCCAAAAGACATGATATAGGTATGAGTTGTCCGGTCGTAGAGGGTCAGCGCACCCAACTTATCTTCTTCCAATGCATAGGAAGATACGATGATATAGTCCGGTGTGATGCAAAGCCCCTGCGGGCACTGGTATTCGGACGCATACTTTTGCTGCAAAAGGTCCTGGATCCGGGTTCCGGGATTGCCCGGAGTTTCCAGTTCATACAAAAAACTATAGGTCAGGTCCTTGAGCAAAAGATCACCGCTGCTTGCCTTATAAGGATATTCCTGGACATTGCGGTTTGGCTCGATGCAAAGATTCCATTTGGCATACAGCCGTTTTCCCTCGGTATCTTCTATACGATAGATCCGTTTTTCCCAATTTTCATCCAGATACCAGCCGCCAAAGAGATAGCCCTCTCTTCTTGGATTTTTTAAAAGAATGGGAAGATCCTCTTCTGTTACTGTTTCCGGATTTAAAATGGAATTGCTGCCTCCTCCCAGTTCGTAAAGGATCTGTCCCTTTTCTATGATCTCCTCCGACATTCTTTTTGCTTCCAAAGTCTGCCGCATGCCAAGCAAAGCGATCACAAAGCAGGCAATGATACATGTTTCTTTTACTTTCATAAAAGTAGTCTTCCCACTTTTTAAGATTTGATTATTTTTCGCACTTTAAACTTTTACGCTTTAAAGTGTTGACTTTAAGAAAAAAAGTGACTATGATAAAATTTGTATTTAGTATGAGAAGGAGAAATGCACTATGATCTTAGTAGTAAAACCACAAACATCTGAGGATGCCCTGCATGCCTTTATAAAAGATATCGAAGCCACAGGATTGCATACACATCTGTCCCGCGGCGAGGAAGTCACGATCATCGGTCTGATCGGTGATAAGACCAAGATCGACCTGACTGCCATCGAGTCCAATCCGATCGTCGACAAGATGATCCCAGTCACAGAGAGTTACAAACTTGCCAACAAGAAATTCCATCCACAGCCAACCGAATTTGCTGTCAAAGACACCAAGATCGGTCCTGACAACATCACGATCATGTCCGGTCCTTGTGCCGTAGAATCGGAAGAACAACTGCTTACGATCGCCAGAGCCGTAAAAAAACAGGGAGCGACCATCTTACGCGGTGGCGCCTACAAGCCACGTACTTCCCCATACTCTTTTCAGGGCTTGGAAGAAGACGGGCTCCGCTATATGCAGACTGCATCCAAAGAAACCGGTCTTGCTACCATCTGTGAAGTCACCTCAGCCCATGCTGTGGAATCTGCTTTTAAATATGTAGATATGTTACAGGTCGGTGCCCGCAATATGCAAAATTTTGAACTCTTAAAAGAAGTCGGAAAAACCGGTATGCCGGTACTGCTAAAGCGCGGACTTTGTGCTACGATCGATGAATGGTTAAATGCCGCAGAATACATCATGTCATCCGGCAGTTCCAAGGTAGCCCTGTGCGAGCGCGGTATCCGTACCTATGAGACTTCCACAAGAAATACCTTAGATCTTTCTGCCGTCTGTGTTTTAAAAGAACGTACACACCTTCCGGTCATCGTTGATCCAAGCCATGCTACCGGCGTACGCTCTTTCGTAGAACCTTTGGCAAAGGCAGCCATTGCCTGCGGTGCTGACGGACTTATGATCGAAGTTCACAATGATCCGGCACACGCCCTGTCTGATGGTCCGCAGTCTCTGGACTTTGACCAGTTTGCTTCCGTCATGGAGAACTTAAAGCCTTATATTTCACTTGCAGGCCGGACATTATAGTTACATAAGGAGAAGAATATGTTATACCCCAAAATCGGATTTATCGGTCTGGGATTGATCGGTGGATCCATCGCTAAGATTATCAAGAAAAAATACCCACAAACGGAAATGATCGCGATCGCCTCAAGCGAAAGCACCATACAGGCTGCCTATGCAGATGGCATTATCACGAACGATACCATGCTGCCTTTGGAGGCTTTTTCGGATTGTGATATTTTGTTTTTATGTGGACCGGTCAAGGTCAATGTCGATTACCTTACCCGCCTGGCTGACCTTTTACCCTCCCACTGCATCATCACAGATGTAGGAAGCGTTAAAGGCGACATCACAAAAGCCGTTGCCGACCTGGGACTGACCTCCCGTTTTATCGGCGGACATCCGATGGCAGGTTCGGAAGCCATCGGTTACGATCACTCCAGTCCATACCTTTTGGAAAATGCTTATTATATCCTTACGGTAACAGATGATTTTGACAAAGAACGACTGGCAGATTTTTCTGCCTTTATCGCCTCTTTTGGTGCGCTCACACTGATCATGAGCCCGGAAAAGCATGATTTTGCAACAGCCTGCATCAGTCATCTGCCACACGTCATTGCAGCGTCTCTTGTCAATTTTGTTGCAGAGAACGATTTTGCGGATGAAACCATGAAAACGATCGCCGCCGGTGGTTTCCGCGATATTACAAGGATCGCCTCCTCCTCTCCTGTCATGTGGCAGCACATCTGCGCCACCAATAAGGATGAGATCTTAAAAGCCGCTGCCCTTTACCAAAAAAGTTTACAGGATTTTATCACTTCCATCACAGACCAAAAGGAAGATGCTGTGATAAAACTCTTTTCTTCGGCAAAAGACTATCGGGATGATCTCCCCCTCAAAAAACAAGGGGTACTCCCTTCGTCCTACGAGTTTTATCTGGATCTTGCAGATGAAGCCGGTGCCATTGCCACCATTGCAACGACACTGGCAGCCAATGGCATCAGTATCAAGAACATTGGTATTGTACACAATAGAGAATTTGAAAAGGGTGTATTGCGTATCGAGTTATACGACCAGGCTGCCATGGATGCAGCAGAACTTGTTCTCAGTAAGCATTACACGATTCATGAATCCTAGACTATCCGAGGTAAGAAAATGGAAATCAAAAAAGCAAATCATATCAAAGGTCAGATCCATGTTCCGGGTGATAAGTCCATATCACACCGCGGAGTCATGTTCGGTGCCATTGCCGATGGTACGACCGAGTTGACCGGATTTTTAGACGGAGCCGACTGTCGCTCCACGATCGCCTGTTTTCAAAAAATGGGCATTGCCATCGAACAAGATGCCGATCATGTAGTGATCCGGGGAAAGGGCTTGCATGGTCTGACGGAACCAAAGGACATTTTGGATGTCGGCAACAGCGGTACGACCACAAGACTGATCAGCGGTATCCTATCCGGCTGTCCTTTTACCTCTACCTTAAATGGGGATGCATCCATCCAGAAAAGACCGATGCAGCGTATCATAAGACCGCTTTCCATGATGGGGGCAAGGATCACCTCCCTGCACGGCAATGACTGTGCTCCTTTAGAGATCCAAGGCGGTGATCTGCATGCCATCCACTATGACTCTCCTGTGGCCTCCGCCCAGGTCAAATCTGCGGTTCTTTTGGCTGGTCTTTACTGCGACGGCACGACTTCCGTCACAGAGCCGGTCATATCCCGTAACCACACCGAACTTATGCTGAGTGGATTTGGTGCAAAGGTTGTCTCCGAGGGAAGAACCGCAAGTATTGAGGGCAATCCCCACCTGGTCGGACAAAAGATTCAGATTCCGGGCGATATTTCTTCCGCTGCATATTTTATCGCAGCCGCTTCTATCGTTCCGAATGCAGAACTTATGATCTACAATGTCAACTGTAACCCTACCCGCGACGGTATCCTAAAAGTTGCCGAGCAGATGGGTGCAGATATTTCTTACGAAAACAGACGCAAGGTATCCGGAGAAGAAGTCTGCGATCTGCTCGTACGATCTTCTTCTTTGCACGGCACCATCATTGAGGGCGACCTGATTCCAACACTGATCGACGAGATCCCGGTCATCGCTGTCATGGCTGCTTTTGCAGATGGAGAAACCATCATCCGGGATGCCAAAGAACTCCGCGTTAAAGAGTCTGACCGTGTCACCTCGGTTGTAGAAAATCTCAATGCCATGGGGGCTGATGCCATCGGCACAGAGGACGGCATGATCATTCATGGTGGGCGGTCTATACATGGTACTCAGATCAAGACCTATGCAGATCACCGCATTGCCATGTCCTTTGCCATTGCCGGACTTGCCGCAGACGGTGTAACGACCTTTGATGATCCGGATTGCGTTGTCATCTCCTATCCAAACTTTTATGATGCTTTACAAAAGATCACATCCTAGATGGATGATCCATACAAAAAAGCCTCTGGCTTAAGATGCATCCACATCCTAAGTCAGAGGCTTTTATTGATATTTCTTATTTATTTTTCTTGCCACAGCACTGCTTGTACTTGCGACCTGATCCGCAAGGACAAGGATCATTACGTCCTACCTTTTCAGTATTACGGATCGTGTGTGCATTCTTTGCCTGACGATACAGTGCCTTTTTCCTTTCAGCATCAAAGATCTCATCCCACTGTGGAAGTTCATAGAGCCAGTCAGCCTTTGCATCTACCATGTTCTCATATAACTTTTCCTTATCGAAAGCCAGAGAAACTACGGTGTCCTCTTCCATGGTCTCGATCGGGTTCGGTGTGATCAGACTGTCGTTGATGCCGTCCAAAAATCCGGTCATTGCCATAATGTCAATCTCATACTTATCTGCCAATTCCTTGACGGTTCCAGAAACTTCTTCATCCGGGTTGTCCAATAATTTCTCATAGATACCCTTCTCGATCAAGAAATAATTCTGCCAAAATCTCTGTAATGTGGCACGATCCTGCTCCTGATTGTAGGAGATTTTCTGCCATTCCTGTAATAATGCCATATCTTTTTCCATCCTTTATCACTTTTGTAGCACATATACGATACCACAGACCATAGAAAAAAGCAAAACATAATTTTGCCAGAGGGCGGTGGAGAGGGGGCGCGAGCCGGAAGACAGGAAGGGGGCACAGGGGAGGCAGACGGGAAAACATGGGAGCCAATTCGTCTCGTCTCTTAAAGAGGAATTTGCTTGATTGGAAACTGTCTCTTGCACGGCTTCGACAAGCGGCAGGATATGTCCACCGATGACAGATATTCAGAGCGCCACACATAAGAGTTTCTAAGAACTGGGCATTTCGCCTAAGCAACCTGTGGCAACCGGCGCAAACGAACATCCGTGTGCGGTTGCGCCTCTCGGGTACATCC